>NZ_RZRK01000381.1:0-5849 GCF_003997835.1 Mesorhizobium sp. M7A.F.Ca.CA.004.12.1.1 | reverse complement strand
ATCTCGACCACGCACTGTCGCTGATCGACGCCGTTGTCGGCGCGGTCGAGGTGCCGGTGACGGTCAAGATGCGGCTTGGCTGGGACGAAGGCGCGCTCAATGCGCCGATGCTCGCGCGCCGCGCCGAGCAGGCCGGTGTCAGCATGGTGACCGTGCACGGCCGCACGCGCTGCCAGTTCTACCAGGGCAAGGCCGACTGGCGCGCCATCGCCCGCGTCAAGGAAGCCGTGTCCATCCCGGTCGTCGCCAATGGTGACGTCTCTTCGCCGGCGGAAGCGGCCGACATTCTCGATCAATCGGGTGCCGACGCCGTGATGATCGGCCGTGCCCATTATGGCGCGCCCTGGATCGCAGGCGGCATTGCGGCCGCAGCGATCGGCGAGGCGACGCCAAACATGCCACGGGACTCGACGGCGGTCGCCGACTACATCGTGGCCCATTATGAGGACATGCTGGCGCTCTACGGCGCCGAAAGCGGCCTGCGCCAGGCGCGCAAACACCTTGGCTGGTATCTCGACCGGCATGCCGGCGGCGTCGCCGACGACAGCCGAAAGGCCATACTGACCGCATTCGAGCCCGCGCGCGTCATTGCCTTGCTGCGCGATGTGTTTTCGCGCGATCCGCAACCCTTGAACCTGCGGAGCGCCGCATGAACGCCGCCGCCGGCCAGGGCGCTGAAATGGCGGATGCCGCCCAGATCGTGCTCAACACCATCCGTCGCCCGGTGATCATGATCAGCGAGGAAGGTTTCATCACCTATGCCAACGCCGACGCGGAAGATTTCTTTCGCTCGAGTGCAAACATGCTCGCCCGCAACACGCTGTCAAAACTCATTCCCTTCGGCAGCCCGCTGCTGACGCTGGTCGATCAGGTGCGCGAGCGTCGGGCTCCGGTCAACGAGTATCGGGTCGACGTGTCGTCGCCGCGTCTCGGCATCGAAAAGGTCGTCGATCTCTACGTCGCGCCGGTGCCGGAATATCCGGGCTCCGTCGTGGTGATGTTCCAGGAACGGTCGATGGCCGACAAGATCGACCGGCAGATGACGCATCGGGGTGCCGCACGTTCGGTGACCGGTCTGGCGGCAATGCTTGCCCATGAGATCAAGAACCCGCTCTCCGGCATCCGCGGCGCTGCCCAGCTTCTCGAACTGTCGGCTTCCGACGAAGACCGCGCGCTGACGCGGCTGATCACCGACGAGACGGACCGCATCGTATCGCTGGTCGATCGCATGGAGGTGTTTTCCGACGAGCGGCCGATCGATCGCTATCCCGTCAATATCCATGTCGTGCTCGACCATGTGAAGGCGATTGCCAAGAATGGTTTTGCCAAGAAAATCAAGATAATGGAGGATTATGATCCTTCATTGCCTCCGGTGTTTGCCAACCGCGATCAACTCATCCAGGTGTTCCTCAACCTGGTCAAGAACGCTGCCGAGGCGATCGGCAGCGACCCGCAGGGCGAGATCGTGCTGTCGACCGCCTTCCGGCCGGGCATCCGTGTTTCCGTTCCGGGCACGCAGGACCGCGTGTCGCTGCCGCTGGAATTCTGCGTGCGCGACAATGGCTCCGGCGTCTCCGAAGACATCCTGCCGATCCTGTTCGACCCGTTCATCACCACCAAGCCGAACGGCTCCGGGTTGGGTCTTGCGCTGGTCGCCAAGATCGTCGGCGAGCATGGCGGCATCATCGAATGCGAATCGACGCCGCGCGGCACCACATTCCGCATCCTGATGCCGGCCTGGAAAGAAGCGCCAAACGGCGCCGATGATGACGGCGAAGGAGACCTCAAATGACCGTTCGCGGCAATATTCTCGTCGCCGACGACGACGCGGCAATCCGCACCGTCCTCAACCAGGCGCTTTCACGCGCCGGTCATGAGGTGCGCGTCACCTCCAACGCTTCGACGCTTTGGCGCTGGGTGGCGGCGGGCGAGGGCGATCTGGTCATCACCGATGTGGTGATGCCGGACGAAAACGCCTTCGACATGCTGCCGCGCATCAAGAAGGCGAGGCCGGAGCTGCCGGTTATCGTCATGAGCGCCCAGAACACATTCATGACGGCGATCCGCGCCTCCGAAACCGGCGCTTACGAATATCTGCCCAAGCCGTTCGACCTGACCGAACTGCTCAACATCGTCAACCGGGCGCTTTCCGAGCCGCGTCGGCCGAAGATCGATGCGCGGCCGGAAGAACAGCCGGACGCGATGCCGCTGGTCGGCCGCTCGGCGGCCATGCAGGATATCTACCGCATGCTGGCGCGCATGATGCAGACCGACCTGACGGTGATGATCTCGGGCGAATCCGGCACCGGCAAGGAGCTGGTGGCGCGCGCGCTGCATGAATATGGCCGCCGCCGCGGCGGCCCCTTCGTCGCCATCAATATGGCGGCGATCCCGCGTGACCTGATCGAATCGGAACTGTTCGGTCACGAGAAGGGTGCCTTCACCGGCGCGCAGAACCGCTCGACCGGCCGCTTCGAGCAGGCCGAAGGCGGCACGCTGTTCCTCGATGAAATCGGCGACATGCCGATGGAGGCGCAGACGCGCCTGCTGCGCGTGCTGCAGCAGGGCGAGTACACCACGGTCGGCGGACGCACGCCGATCAAGACCGACGTGCGCATCGTCGCTGCCACCAACAAGGATCTGCGCACGCTGATCAACCAGGGGCTCTTCCGCGAGGATCTTTTCTATCGCCTCAACGTCGTGCCGCTCCGGCTGCCCGCGCTGCGTGAGCGCTCCGAGGATGTGCCGGACCTCGTCCGCCATTTCTTCAAGCTCGGCGAAATGGAAGGCCTGCAGACCAAGCGCATTTCTTCCGGCGGCATCGAGTTGATGAAGCGCTATCCGTGGCCGGGCAATGTGCGCGAACTGGAAAACCTGGTTCGCAGGCTCGCCGCGCTCTATTCGCAGGACGAGATTTCCGCCGAGATCATCGAGGCGGAGCTCAAGACCGGCGAACGTCCGGTGGTGCCGGGTGGCGGCAATCTGATCCCCGACGATTTGTCGATCGGGCAGGCGGTCGAGCACTTCCTGCAGCGCTATTTCGCTTCCTTTGCCGGCGATTTGCCACCTGCCGGGCTTTATCAGCGCATCCTGTCCGAGGTCGAGTTTCCCCTCGTCCTGGCTTCGATGACGGCAACCCGCGGCAACCAGATCAAGGCCGCGGAACTGCTGGGCTTGAACCGCAACACGCTGCGCAAGAAGATCCGCGAGCTCGGCGTCAACGTCTACAAATCATCGCGGCAGGGCTGAGCCTTGATCTGAGCCCGCGCTCTTTTCAGGGGATCGGCTCGCGAAAGATTTCCGTCTCGGTCACACTTGTTGCATAATCGCCACAATGCGTTGCATACATCCGACGCAATCATGGCTCTAGACGGCGACATGGCTCCGCAGGCACCGACAACAAACCAACCGCTCTTCAGCGAACCCGGCGCTCGTGACGGGCGCCGGCTGCTTGCGCTGCCGGGTGTGATCGCGGTCGTCGGCGCGCTGATGACGGCTGCGATCTCGTTCACCATCCTCGTCGGCGCCACGCCGATCACACCGAACGAGTCGACGACGCTGGCGCTGATTGCCCTCAACGCGGCTTTCGTCCTGTTTCTTATCGCGCTGGTCGGGCGTGAGGTGCACCGCATCCTGATGGCGCGCCGGCATGGTAAGGCCGCTTCGCGGCTGCATGTGCGCATTGTCGCCATGTTCGCCCTGGTTGCCGCCATTCCCGCCATCATGGTGGCCATCATTGCCTCGATCACGCTCGACATCGGCCTTGACCGCTGGTTCGAGATCCGCACCAAGACGATCGTCAATTCGTCCCTCTCGATCGCCGACGCCTATGTCCAGGAAAATGCCCGCAACCTCCAGGGCACGACATTGTCCATGGCCTATGATCTCGATGCGTCGCGCACGCTCTACGGCCTTGATCGTACCGGCTTTCTCGACTTGATGAACAAGGAAGCCGTGGGCCGTTCGCTGGCCCATGCGGCGCTGATCAAGCCGGACGGCTCTTTCGTCATGAGCGCCAAGACCGATACGGAGTTCGCCATGCCCGAGCCGCCGGAAGGCGCGGTGGCCAGCGCTGCCGACGGCAAGCCGGTGCTGATCGAACCGAAAACGCGCAACATCATGGGCGCCATCGTCAAGCTGCGGGAGATCGAAGGACTCTACCTCTACACCATTCGGCTCGTCGATCCCGAAGTGATCAAGGCAAGGCAGATCGTCAGGTCCAACACCGACGAATATCGGGGGCTGGAAGATAACCGCCGTACCTCGCAGGTGGCCTTCGCGCTGCCCTATCTGTCGCTGACGCTCATCATCATCCTGTCCGCGATCTGGACCGGCATTGCGGTCGCCGACCGTCTGGTGCGGCCTATTCGCCAGCTCATCGGCGCCGCCGACGAGGTGGCGACCGGCAATCTCGACGTCGCGGTTCCCGTCAGGCCTTCGGACGGCGATGTCGCCTCGCTCGGCGATACCTTCAACAAGATGCTTCTCGAACTTAAATCGCAGCGCAATGAGATCCTGTCGGCCAAGGACCTGATCGACGAACGGCGCCGCTTCTCCGAAGCCGTGCTTGCCGGCGTTACCGCCGGCGTCATCGGCGTCGATCCCTACGGCATCGTCACCATCGTCAACCGCTCGGCCGAGGCGATGCTGGCGATTTCGGCCAGCGCAGCCCTTGGGCAGAATCTTTCCGCCGTACTGCCGCATGTCGGCCGCGTCTTCGAGATCGGTCGCAAGTCCGGCAAACCCGTCTATCGCGAGCAGGTGACCTTTTACCGCGCCGGTGCCGAGCGGACCTTCAACGTGCAGATCACCATCGAGGCCGGCGACGACGGCTCGGAGGAAAAATCCTATGTCGTGACGGTCGACGACATCACCGACCTGGTTCAGGCGCAGCGCTCGTCGGCCTGGGCGGATGTGGCGCGGCGTATCGCCCACGAGATCAAGAACCCGCTGACGCCGATCCAGCTCTCGGCCGAACGCATCAAGCGCCGTTACGGCAAGGTGATTACCGAGGACCGCGAGGTTTTCGACCAATGCACCGACACCATCATCCGTCAGGTTGAGGATATCGGCCGTATGGTGGACGAATTCTCGGCGTTCGCGCGCATGCCAAAGCCTGAGATGAAGGCGATAGATCTGCGCGAATCGCTGCGTGAGGCCTCGTTCCTGGTCGAGGTCAGCCGCGCCGACATCACTTTCGAGCGGATATTCGGCACGGAGCCGCTCAAGGGCACTTTCGACAGCCGCCTGATGGCGCAGGCCTTCGGCAATGTGATCAAGAACGCGGCCGAGGCGATCGACGGATTGGAACAGAAGGACGGTTCGCACGGCATAATCCGGATTCAAGCCGGGCGCCAGAATGGTGCGATTCGAATCGACGTCATCGACAATGGCAAAGGCCTGCCGCGCGAGAATCGCCAACGGCTGCTCGAGCCCTACATGACCACACGCGAGAAGGGCACCGGACTTGGCCTCGCTATCGTCAAGAAGATCGTGGAGGACCATGGCGGCAGGCTGGAACTACACGATGCTCCAGCGGACTTCCACGATGGGCGCGGCGCGATGATCAGCATCATCCTGCCGCCTGCGGCCGCAACGGCTCCGCGCAGCGAAAGCAGGGCGGAAAACGAAAGAGAAACTGAAAAGGTCGGTAATGGCGTCTGATATTCTCATCGTCGATGACGAGGAAGACATCCGTGAACTCGTCGCGGGCATACTGAGCGACGAAGGTCACGAAACCCGCACGGCATTCGATGCTGACAGCGCGCTCGCTGCTATAGCTGATCGCGCGCCGCGGCTGATTTTCCTCGATATCTGGCTGCAGGGCTCGCGCCTGGACGGGCTGGCGC
>NZ_RZRK01000380.1:0-5855 GCF_003997835.1 Mesorhizobium sp. M7A.F.Ca.CA.004.12.1.1 | reverse complement strand
GTTTGGTTTTCTCACCCGCGGCGAGGGCACCGAGGACATCTTCGTCCATATGGAGACCTTGCGCCGTTACGGTATCACCGAGCTTCGGCCGGGGCAGGTCGTGCTGGTTCGTTTCGGACGCGGCGACAAAGGCCTTATGGCCGCCGAAATTCACCCCGATATGGGGACCTTGCCGGTCTCGCACTAGGGCGTTTCCGGCCGAGGATTTCGAATGGCTTACAGGAACTGGCTGACCGCGGGCGCGATGTGCGCGATTGCCTTCATCGCCGCCGCCGGTGGTTACTTCTATTCCGAAAAGCCGACCTCGGCGGACAGCCGGGCGATGATCCTTCCAGCCGATCCGGCGCCATTGGTCGTGGTGACGAAAGGCGGTGATCGCTCTTTTTCCATCGAAGTCGCCGACACCGCCGCGGAGCGCGAGGCCGGCTTGATGTACCGCCAGGACATGGCGGACAACCACGGCATGCTGTTCGTCTTCGAGGTCCAGCAGCAGGTTGGCTTCTGGATGCACAACACGCCAATGCCGCTTGATCTGATTTTCGTCGGCCAGGATGGCAAGATCCGGGCGGTCAAGCACGGCGAGCCGCAATCGGACGCCGTCGTTTCGCCCGGCGTACCGGTGCGCTTCGTGCTCGAGCTCAAGGCCGGCACTGCCGCCAGGAACGGCATCGAGTATGGCGACCTTTTGCGCCATCCGGCCGTGGGCACGGTATCCGGCCCCGGCATGCCACCAGCCGACAATGGCGATGCACCCAATGGCGGTGGCGGTTGAGCACACAGGCGGGATCGCAGATGCAGTCTTTCACCCATGACGGCTTCGAGCTTACCTTCCTCGACCGCCAGCCGGCATCGGGCGAGGGCGATCCGGTGCTGATGATCCATGGCTTCGCCTCGAGCCATTATGTCAACTGGGTGTCGCCCGGCTGGTTCAAGACGCTGAACGACGCCGGTTACCGCGCCATCGCCTTCGACAATCGCGGCCACGGCTCGTCGTCCAAGAGCTATGAGGAGGCCGACTACACGCCGGTCAAGATGGCTTCCGATGCCGCTGCCTTGCTCGGCCATCTCGGCATCGGGCGCGCTCATGTCATGGGTTATTCGATGGGCGCGCGCATCGCGGCGTTCATGGCGCTGTCCGATCCGGACAAGGTGGCGACGCTGGTCTTCGGCGGTCTCGGCATCGGCATGGTCGACGGTGTCGGCGATTGGGATCCGATCGCCGCCGCCTTGCTTGCCGATGATCCGGCCGCCACCAGCCATCCGCGCGGCCGGTCGTTTCGCGCCTTCGCCGACCAGACCCGCAGCGATCGCCGGGCCTTGGCCGCTTGCATCGCCAAATCGCGCGAATTGCTGAGCGAGCAGGATATCGCCCGCATCGCCCAGCCGACGCTGGTCGCCGTCGGAACCACCGACGACATTGGCGGCTCGCCCGATGAGCTTGCAGCGTTGATGCCGAACGCCAGCGCCTTTCACATCGAGGGCCGGGACCATATGCTGGCCGTCGGGGACAAGACCTTCAAGCAGCGCGTGCTGGAGTTCTATGCCGAGAATCCGCTTTGAGCGGACGGCGACGCGTCAGGCGGCTTTGACGCTTGCGCTCAGTCTGGCGCTCTCGCTGCTTGAACCGACTTCGCCATCACGCACAGCAGCTCGAACATCATCGTCGCGCCGGCGAGCGCCGTCATTCCACCCAGGTCGAAAGGCGGCGCCACCTCCACGACGTCGGCGCCTACAATGTTCAATCCATCGAGCAAGCGGACCATTTCCTGGGCCTCGCGGGTGGTGAAGCCGCCAAGTTCAGGCGTTCCGGTCCCAGGCGCCATCGATGGGTCGATGCAGTCTATGTCGAAGGTGACATAAACAGGATTGTTTCCGACGATGCCGCGCGCCTCTTCCACGACGCTGGCCGCGCCTCGCCTGACGAACTCCTCCATGTAGATGATACGGATGCCCTGGGCGACCGCCCAGTCATGTTCGCCGGGTTCATAGATCGAGCCGCGGATGCCGATCTGGACGACGCGCTTGGGATCGAGCAGCCCCTCTTCGATGGCGCGGCGGAACGGCGTGCCATGTGTATAGGGATTGTCGCCGAAATAGCGGTCATTGGTGTCCGAATGCGCGTCGAAATGGATCATGCCGACGGGCGCCTTGCGGGCCACGGCGCGCAGCACCGGCAACGTCGTCAGATGATCGCCGCCCGCTGCAAGCGGAATGGCGCCCACTGCCACGATCGCCGCGATGCCGTCCTCGATGCGCTTCAGCCCGTCCAGCAGGTTGATCGGATTGACCGAGAGATCGCCGACATCGGCGACGTTGGCGATGCTGAACGGCTCGGTCCCCGAGACGTGATGGGCGCGCCGCATCAGGCTCGACTGGTTGCGGATCTCGCGCGGGCCGTGCCGTGCGCCGGCGCGATTGGTGGTGCCACCATCCCACGGTATGCCGACGAGCGCGATGTCGAGCCCCTCCGCGCTTGCCACGGCCGGCAGTCTCATGAAGGTCGAAAGTCCGGCGAAGCGAGGCACGGCGGAGGCGTCGATCGGCTGGAAGAAATTGCTGCTCATGGTGTCGGCACCTCAGAAGAATTCGCGTTTGACGATTTCCGCAATGCGGGTCTCGCAGTCGTCGAGCAACCATCGGCCCTTTTCCGCCGATGAGCCCTCGGTCAGCGACAGCACGCCGGATGGCGGCACTTCCTCGGCTGGCTTGGGATAGCGATCATATGGCCTGAACTGCGCCGGGCCGTCATGCAGTGCCTTGCCGAGGTCGACGAGCTCGGGACGCAGCGCCAGCATCATCGAGGTTTCGATGACGCTCGCATGTTCCAGCTCGATGCCGGGATAACCATCGGGGAACACTTTCGCCAGCGTCTCTGTGCGCACCATTTCCCAATGATCGATGCGCAGGATCGTCAGATCCGCCGCACGCTCGCGGCCGATGGTGTCGAGCGCCAGTTCGATGCCCTCGATTGACGGGCCGATGTTCTCGTAGTGGCCGTTGAGGACAACGATACGCCGGACCTTCTGGCGATAGAGATCGCAGATCACATCCTTGACCAGCAGCGAAAACGTATGCGCCGTGATGTTGATCGTGCCGGGGAAGGCCGGGCCGCCGCCTGTTCTCGGCTGCGAGCGGTTGCCGTAAGCGATGGTCGGCGCGACGAGGCCGCCGACCTGCTTCGCGACCGTCTCGGCGATGGCGGTGGGAAGCACGACATCGACATTCATCGCCATGTGGTGGCCATGCTGCTCGGTCGAGCCGAGCGGCAGGAAGATAGGAGCGCCGGCGGCGATCCTCTTCTCGGCTTCGGGCCATGGCAGTTCAGCGAGGAAAACTCGGTCTTTCATGATCATCTCGTTTCAAAGCATCGCCGCGCCACCATTGGCGCCCAGGCATTGTCCGGTGAAGAAGGTGGCGCCGGGGCCGGCAAGGAAGACCACCGCGGAAGCGATTTCATCCGGGCGGCCGATCCGCCCCAGCGGGTGTGTCGTTTCCTGCGCGCGCTGGCTCTCGCTCAGCGCCTCGAAACCGAGAAGCGGCGTGTCGGTCGGCCCCGGCGCCACGGCGTTGACCAGGATGCGAGGGGCAAGCTCTCGCGCCCAGGAGCGGGTCAGGCCGAGCAATGCCGCCTTGGTCGCGCAATAGACCGAGGCGTTCGACCGGCCGAGATAGGCGAGCTCGGAGGCGATGTTGACGATGCGGCCGCCATCGGGAAGGTGCGGCAGGACTTCCCGTGCCACGATGATGGCGCCGCGCACATTGACGGCGAACATGCGGTCGACATGGTCGAGCGAAATCGCCTCAAGCGGTGCTTCATGGAGGATGCCGGCATTGTTGACCAGAATGTCGTAGCCGCCGATCCGTTGCGCGCCTTGCCTGACCGCGGCAATGATGTCGGCCTCATTGGCAAGGTCGCAGGCAAGGATCGGGATATCGCCGTCGGATGCCTTGAGATCGAAGCCGAGAACAATGGCTCCGGCGTCCCGCAAGGCGAGCGCGGTCGCGCGACCGATGCCGCTGGCCGCACCGGTGACCAGCGCGCGTTTTCCGTGCAGCGGGGTTACCAAGGCACTTCTCCCCTGTCGACGCCGAGCGACTGCCCGGTGATGTTGGCCGCGAGATCCGACGCCAGGAACAGATAGGTGCCGGCCATGTCGGCCGGCTCCATCAGGCCGGGCAGGGCTTGCGCGCCAACGATGTCTTCGAGCAGTGCTGCTTCACTGACGGCGCCTTGCTCGGCCATCCGGCCAAGCGAGCGCATCGATGCTTCCGTGCGGACCCATCCCGGACAGACCGCATTGACGCGGATGCCTTTCGATCCAAGTTCCTTGGCCCAGGTTTTCGTCAGGCCGATGATGGCGTGCTTGGAGGCGACATAGGCGCCGAACCGCGCTTCGGCGACGCGGCCCCAGATCGATGCGGTGTTGATGATCGAAGCGCCGGCCTGCATGCGCGGCAAGGCGCGCGCGGTGACAAGCGCCGTGCCGATGACGTTGATCTCGATGATGCGCCGGAAGGCGGCTTCGGCCTCGTCGCTGCTGTCGGTGATCGGCGTCATCAGCTCGAGGCCGGCATTGTTGATGAGCACGTCGATCCGGGAGATCGGTCCGAGGGCCGCGCCGACCGCCTCGCGGTCGGCGATGTCGGCCTCCGTGCCTGTGGCGCCCAAGTCGTGGGCCCGTTCGTGCACGGCCGCGTCGTTGGCAATGAGGTGCAGGCTGGCGCCGGCCTGGGCGAAGCCCTTGGCGATGCCGAGCCCGATGCCTCGGCTCGCTCCGGTGATCACGACCGTCTTTCCGGAAAAGGAGAGGCTCATACGACCACTCCGGTTTCGTTGCGGATCAGATGCAGGACCTTGTTGCGCAGCTCGAAGAATTTCTGGGTTTCGCGAATCTCCAGCGGCCGGTCCGGGCCAAGCTCTGCCGCCACGTCGATATCGGCGACGATCGAGGCTGGACGGCGTGAGAACAGGATGATCCGGTCGGCGAGAAATACGGCTTCTTCGACGTCGTGGGTGACGAAGATGATGGTCTTTTCCTCGCGGATCTGGATCTGCCGCAGCTCGACCTGAAGCCGCTCGCGCGTCAGCGCGTCGAGGGCGCCGAAAGGCTCGTCCATCAACAGCACGTCTGAGCCTGCGGCGAGCGTGCGGGCTATGGCCACGCGCTGGCGCATGCCTCCCGAGATCCGGTTTGGATAGGAGTCGGCAAAGTCGGCGAGCCCGAACAGCTTGAGATAGTGGCTGATACGCTCGGCTCTTTCGGTGGCACCGAGGTCCTTCCTGTAGCGCATGCCGAAGGCGATGTTGTTTTTGACCGTCAACCAGGGAAACGACGAATAGGACTGGAACACCATGCCGCGCCGACGGTCCGGCCTGACGACCTTTTCCCCGCCAAGCAGGATCGAGCCCGAACTCGGTTCGTCGAGGCCGCCGACCATGCGCATCAAGGTGGTCTTGCCGCAGCCCGATGGGCCGAGAAAGACGACCAGCGAATTGCGCTCGAGGCCAAGGCTGGTGTTTCGCACGACATCGACGGGGCCGAAGGACTTGGCCGTGTCGATGAATTGAACATATCCGGTCATGTCATGCTCCTCACAGATACCGGAACAGCCGGCGGTGAAGCAGGCGCAAAAGTTGGTCGGTGACAAGGCCGATCAGGCCGATGACGACGACGCCGGCCATGACCTCCGGTGTCTTGACGAAGCGCCGGGCCGTCCAGATCACATAGCCGATGCCGGAATCGGCGGCGACGATCTCGGCGATGATCAGATAGGTCCAGCACCAGCCGAGCGTGATGCGCAGATTGTCGAGCAGCGTCGGGCCCATCCAGCGCAAGGCGACGTCGACCATGACC
>NZ_RZRK01000037.1:0-15944 GCF_003997835.1 Mesorhizobium sp. M7A.F.Ca.CA.004.12.1.1 | reverse complement strand
TTCGCGGCCATCTCCCCCTCAAGGGGGAGATTAACAGCGCTCAGCTCAATTGCTCGCCGACAGCACCAGCACCGGCTTGTCGCTGTAGAGCGCCGGGAACAGCGCCTTCAAATTCGCCACCTTGGGCAGGTCGTTGTAGACGATGTAGGGATAGGTCGGGTTCAGCGTCAGGAAATCCTGATGGTAATTCTCGGCCGGATAGAAGGTCTTGCCGGTTTCCAGCGTGGTGACGATCGGCTCCGGGAACACCTTGGCCTGGTCGAGCTGGGCGATGTAGCTTTGCGCGATCTTCTTCTGTGCATCGTTTTCGGCGAAGATCGTCGAGCGGTATTGCGTGCCGGAGTCCGGACCCTGGAAATTCAGCTGGGTCGGGTTGTGGGCGACCGAGAAATAGACCTGCAGCAGCTGGCCATAGGTCACCTTCGATGGATCGTAGGTGATCTCGACGGATTCGGCATGCCCGGTGCGGCCTGAGCCGACCGTCTCGTAGACGGCGGTGTCCTTGTCGCCGCCGGAGTAGCCGGAGACAGCCCTGGTGACCCCCTTGACGTGCTGGAAGACGCCCTGCACGCCCCAGAAGCAGCCGCCGGCGAAGATTGCCTTTTCAGTGCCGGCGGCCGCCTTCTCGTCGATTGCCGGCGGCGGGATCTTCACCGCGTCCTCGGCCGAAACCGCCGGCGTCAGCCAGAAGGCGGCGCCCGCTGCGGCAAGTGCAAGCGCGGCGAGGGCGCCTTTGACAAAGCCGAGCGAACGGTTTGAAATCTTGATGTTGGTCATGGTTGCACTCCTCGTGGCTTCCATAGGGATCAGTCTATTGCATCAAATAGTGCGGCGCGACGCACATTCGCGTGCGCCGAATGCGGAATCTTACCGTCAGCGCTGCCCCTCACTGTCCTGCCGGACATCTCTCCCCGCAAAACGGGGAGAGAGCAACTGGCCGCGACGCTGGCGTTTCTATCTGCAACACCGATGATTGGCGAAACCGTCGATGAGCGCCCCTCTCCCCGTCACTATACGGGGAGAGGATGCCGGTAGGCAGGTGAGGGGCAGCGCCAAGGGCCGCCCTTGTGAATGAACGGCTGAGACGCGGCAGAACTAGTTGGCCGGAGCCATCGCATCCGTTGCCGGTTTCATCGCATCCGTCGCCGGCTTCATGGCGTCGGCGGCCGGCTTCATGGAATTGGTTTCCATCGGATCGGCCGGCTTCATTGCATCGTTTGCAGGCTTCATCGCATCCGCGGCCGGTTTCATGGCATTTGCAGCCGGCTTCATCGCGTTGGTCGCGTCGTCGGCGCGGGCGATGCCGCCGGCAAACAGCGCCGTCGAGCACAGAGCGAGAGCGAGCGCCGGCAGCGTCAGGCGGGAAATGGTCATGATGATCTCCTTGGGTTGGTCGTGATGGCGCGCCCTCTTGGCGGCCGTGCTATGCGGCGCCGCTCCATGCGGCGTTGCGCAATCTCTTGTCGAAGCGCGATCTAGTCGGTCGCGGCCGCCAGGATCGGTCCGCCACCGGGCGACTGCACGAGCACGGCCGTGCTCAGGCCGCCGGATGCGTGGGGCAGCGGATACGTCGTGGCCGCGCCGGTCCAGCCGCCGAGTTTTTCGAGCGCATGCACGACATTGGCGTGGGGCAAGGTGCGGCCGGTGTTTTCGCCGCGCGACACCGGCACCTCGACGATGCCCTTGGCATAGCGCACCAGCCAGACATCGGCGTGGCCGCCAGGTGCGGCGCCGGCGCCGATGCTGATCTTGCCGCCATCGAGCGACAATGCCGGGCCGCTCGTCCGGCCGCTCACCGAGATCAGCTTTTCGATCTCGCCAGGTGCGGCGCCGACGACATCGGCATGGCCGTTGACCACCACTTGCGGCGTGAACGGCCCGTCATGGCCGAGCGCCGGCTCGTAATTGACCTGGCGCCGGGTGAATTCCTGTTTTCCGAAAATGTCCTTCCAGCCGAGATAGTCCCAGTAGGTGACGTTGAACGACAGCGCCAGCACGCTGGGCTGGTCCTTGACCCTGATCAGATTGGCGTTGGCTGGCGGGCAGGACGAGCAGCCCTGGCTGGTGAACAGCTCGACCACGCTGAGCGGCTGGGCGGCCGCCGCACCGAGCGACACCGCCAGCGCAAGCGCCGAGAGGCTGGACACTGTGACGAACTTGCGGGACATCGGCTTGCTCCGTGGGCGGCGGCGCCTGGATGCACCGCTGATATCCCCACTTCGCCGCTGTCGGCGCCTTCGTTACAGCGCTCACCGGTTTGTGATCGCTAGCGTTCTTCCTTCTCCCGCAAGGGGAGAAGGCAAGAAGAGCAGCTTCTACTGCGTCAGCCGCGTGTTGTTGGGCCGCTTGTTGAAGTCGCACTTGCCGGTGACGTTGTAGAAGAAGTCGGCGTTGCTGACGGGCGCCGGGACCTTGTTGCCGCCGTCTTCCCAGGCCTGGTAGGCTGTCGATCCACAAGGAACGAGGCCAAAGATATCGACGATCTGGCCGGTCGCCATTTCGGCCGGGGGGATGTCCTTGCTTGTCGAGCTATAGAGCCGGTTGGACGTGGCCGGATCGTTCGAATAGAGGTTTTGCGGATTGCCAGATGGGACGTTCATCTGCAGATAGAGGCCAGCCATCTGGCTGACGTCGATTGAGGCACCGGCGGTGTTGCCGGCAGCCATCGTGTCGACGCAGTAATATTTCGTGCCAAACTGGTCGGTGTTCAGCGTCACCCCGTCAGGCGCCTTTTTGCCGACCTTGCAAACCTGCGTTTGGGCCACCGTGGCGACGCCCAGACTGTCGATCTTGCTGACGGTGGTGGTGCCGTACCCTTTGGGATCCGTGCCCCCGCCGTATTTGTAATCGATCGTCATCAGAGGCTTGCCCTCCTTCGCACCGAACATCGTGCCGTAGAGCGTCATTGTCTTGTTCCAGTAACCCGACACCCCGCTGACCTTGAAGGTCGCCTCCACCAAAGCTGGCGCCTTGTTCACCGCCGACGTGACGCCGATCGCCACCGTAGGGATCCTGGCCATCTGCATGAACACGGTCTTCATGGCGAAACTCGCGGTGGCCTGCGCGGTGGCGGTGCCGTTGGCGCTGACGTCGAAGCTGTTCAGCGTCGCAGTGCCCTGTCCGCCGTTTTCTTTGTAGGTATCCTGCAGCACCAACTGACGCTGCGGTTTCGTCGAGGCCGTGTCCATCGTGGTGATCGACAGGATCGCGGCGTCGAGTGCCGCCTGCTCGGTCGACCTGGTCTGGACCGCGGAGGTGTAGTCGACGGAAAAGCCGACCGCGGTGATCAGCGGTATCATGGCGAGAACAAGTATCGGTGCGAACGAGCCGCTCCGCGACTCGATAAAACTGCCTGCAAGCCCCCGCATGCCTTCGTCCTTACATCAGATATTTCCCTCCGCTAACATGCCGATCACAAATTATGCTCTAACGCGTGTGGTTAAAATTTATCGATTTTTCGAGGAATCCGGAGGAAAAGGCGACAAGCGCCCGCACCGCTTGCCCCGGCAGCCGCCTGCTCTGCTTTCGCGGCAGCGGCCGTACGGCTTGCCGGGCAGCGGGCCGCGCTACATGTGCGGCGGCAGCCTGCCGCTTGCTCGGGCAAGCCACCCCTGCTAAACGCGCGCCATGAGCACGCCCCTCGACCACATCCGCAATTTCTCCATCGTCGCGCATATCGACCATGGCAAATCCACGCTTGCCGACCGGCTGATCCAGCTGACCGGCGGACTGGAGCTGCGCGACATGAAGGAGCAGGTGCTGGACTCGATGGACATCGAGCGCGAGCGCGGCATCACCATCAAGGCGCAGACGGTGCGGCTGAAGTACCGCGCCAACAATGGCGAGGACTATATCCTCAACCTGATCGACACGCCCGGACACGTCGACTTCGCCTATGAAGTGTCGCGTTCGCTGGCCGCCTGCGAGGGTTCGCTGCTGGTGGTCGATGCCTCCCAGGGCGTCGAGGCGCAGACGCTGGCCAATGTCTACCAGGCGATCGACAACAACCACGAGATCGTCGTGGTGCTGAACAAGGTCGACCTGCCGGCCGCCGAGCCCGAGCGCATCCGCGAGCAGGTCGAGGAGGTGATCGGCATCGACGCTTCCAACGCCGTGCTGATCTCGGCCAAGACCGGTCTGGGCATTCCCGACGTGCTGGAAGCCATCGTCCACCAATTGCCGCCGCCGCGCGAAGGCGACGCGGCCGCGCCCTTGAAGGCGATGCTGGTCGACAGCTGGTACGACGCCTATCTCGGCGTCATCGTGCTGGTGCGCGTCATCGACGGCGTGCTGAAAAAAGGCCAGACCATCCGCATGATGGGCACCGGCGCCAAGCATCTGGTCGAGCGCACCGGCGTGTTCACGCCGGCCCGCATCAATGTCGACGAGCTCGGCCCCGGCGAATTCGGCTTCTTCACCGGCTCGATCAAGGAAGTGGCCGACACCCGCGTCGGCGACACCATCACCGAGGACAAGCGAACCACGGCCAAGGCGCTGCCCGGCTTCAAGCCGGCGCAGCCGGTGGTGTTCTGCGGCCTGTTCCCGGTCGACGCCGCCGATTTCGAGGATCTGCGCGCCGCGGTCGGCAAATTGCGCCTCAACGACGCCAGCTTCTCCTTTGAAATGGAAACCAGCGCGGCACTCGGCTTCGGCTATCGCTGCGGCTTCCTTGGCCTCTTACATCTGGAAATCATCCAGGAGCGGCTGGAGCGCGAGTTCAACCTCGACCTGATCGCCACGGCACCCAGCGTCGTCTACCGGCTGGCTCTGACCGACGGCTCGATGAAGGAACTGCACAACCCGGCCGACATGCCCGACGTGGTGAAGATCTCGGCGATCGAGGAGCCGTGGATCCGCGCCACGATCCTGACCCCCGACGACTATCTCGGCGGCATATTGAAGCTCTGCCAGGACCGGCGCGGCATCCAGGCCGACCTGTCCTATGTCGGCAAGCGCGCCATGCTGATCTACGATCTGCCGCTCAACGAAGTCGTCTTCGATTTCTACGACCGGCTGAAGTCGATCTCCAAGGGCTACGCTTCGTTCGACTATCACCTCACCGACTACAAGGAGGGCGACCTCGTCAAGATGTCGATCCTGGTCAATGAAGAGCCGGTGGACGCGCTTTCCATGCTGGTGCACCGCACGGCGGCGGAAAAGCGCGGCCGGCAGATGTGCGAGAAGCTGAAGGAGCTGATCCCGAACCATCTGTTCAAGATCCCGATCCAGGCCGCCATCGGCGGCAAGGTCATCGCCCGCGAAACCATCTCGGCGCTGCGCAAGGACGTCACCGCCAAATGCTACGGCGGCGACGTCTCGCGCAAACGCAAGCTGCTGGACAAGCAGAAAGAAGGCAAGAAGCGGATGCGCCAGTTTGGGAAGGTCGATATCCCGCAGGAGGCGTTTATCCAGGCCTTGAAGATGGGCGATTGAGCGGGTTCGGCCTTTGGCCGAACGTATCGACCGGGTGGGTTCCCAGCTAACTAAGAGTGATCGCTCTCAGTCCTACCTTTGCCACTTCGAGATAGCATCTCTGTAAGCATCCCGTGTTGCCCCTTCACTAGCTGCGAGATATCCTTCTCAATTCTTTCAATTAAGAGTCGATCCTCTCTGCGAATCTCCTCTATCTTTGAGACAATCTCATCAAGATCAATCGCCAAAGAATTCCTTGACGGGTCGCTCTCGACGGATTGCATGTCGGCAGCATTTTCAAGTGTCGCGGCCACCCAGGCACTAATCTTCATTCCCTTTCGCTTGGCTGCTGCTCGAGCCTTGTCAACTACAGATGCATCCAAATTCTTGATCGTCCATTGCCGCAGTTCCTGGGAGGCGCTTCCGTCGCGCGCACCTTCGGCACCGCTTGCGCTTTGACCGAGCGCTGCAGTCTCCTGATAAGTCATAGCGAACTCCTCAACGTTCCCCGAAGTACCCCTTCGGGGGTCCCAATAAGGGACTTCAATCATATCCCAACGGATTTACTTGCTGGTTCATGATCAGGAATTAGGGTTAACACGCTATTAAACAACCCCTAAAAAGGGATAGCTGGCATGCGCGCGTGAAGGAGCCCCTTGTCATTTCCGTTCCCTGAGAATAAGTACCCATTTGTTCCTCCCTTGAATGAGGTACCAAGCGTCGTTTCCCTTGCCTGGGGGTACCCCAAATCACTCATGGATGATAGCGAGGCTATTAAACCCTAATTTTAGTGCGCCGCAACAGGAATTTTTTTCTCTCTGCACTTGTTGTTGGGGTACTTTTGGGTTACCCATCGACCTCATTTCCTCTTTTTGGGGAGCCGACATGGCAAGAACAGTTGCGGAATGGCAGATTACGGTCGATCGAGTGTTCGCCCGGTTCAAGGAGAATTATTTGAGCGTTTTGACGCTTGCCCCTTCTGATGCCAGGGCGGCTGTCGCGAAACTGAATGATATAAAAAAGGTGATGGTGTCGAGCGATCTCGGCAAGGCAGCATTTCGCCTCGATCGAAAAACTGCGACTCTTGAGCTGAGCTTGGCTGGGCTGAATCTCATCTGGGAAGCTGGGGAATCCAGAGATTTTCGTGACCTTGACATTGAAGATTTCTGCGAGACTGCGGTATCAATTTACCTGTTCCACGAAATGCAACACGTAGCACAGAGGATGGTGGATTTTGCCGATGTCCAGACGTTGAAGCAGACGGCTGGCCCTCACAAGCTGGGCGAACTCGATGTGATTGCCGATGCCGTCGCGGCGCAGATTTTCGCGACTCTGTATGCAGCAGATTTCGGCAATGATCGCAGGATCTATGCGTCTGCTTTTTTTAATGCGCTGCGGTTCATGATCGAATTTTGTTTCCCTGCCTTTGGCTTCCCTTTGGGAAAGAAGCACAAGGTCCAACGAGCCTTGGGAGTCGTCTTGATGGCTGTTCTCACAGAGCGAGCCATTCGGAATGGCGAGTGGGACGCGGAGTTTGATGCACCGCTTTATCCTGCTTTTTCGAAAAACTTCACTAAAATGGCCCTGCTCTCGTATGCCGGGAGCCCTTCTATTTCGATAGTGCAGTTTACCAAGTCCCTTAAAACAGGCTCCGTGAAAGAGATGCTCGAGTTGATTGACAGCGATCACATCGACAAGATTCTGGACCGCGCCCGGGAGTTGGTCTGAACTGCAGGCGAATTTACTGGCGCGCACACATGCATCTCTTTTGAGATCCAGCGTCTGCTGCCAGTCGGTTTCGAACAACTCGGCGGTTGGAATTTTATCGAGGTCGGTCCCCGCTTTCCGATTCACTCCATCCGCCATGTCTGTCCCGCCGAGATTCAAAACAGTACTGCCGGAAGACTCTTCCGGCACTGGGGCCGTCCATCGGTGCTGCGATCTTTAGCTGAAGGGGGCTGGCCATCAGCGCGCCGGGCAGGAAGGTGTTTGTACTGATAGGTTGGTGGCGCTCGGCCGTGTCGGCTTTGAGCTGTTCATGGTGCGGCGCCCAAGCGTATCGTACACCCAGCTTGGGGAGACACATCACATGCGCACCACATCAGACACCATCGCCTCTCTCGGCCTCGCCATCGGCGGCGCCTTCGGCCTTGCCGGCACCTTCGTCGCCAGCGCTCCGCTGCGCGAAACGCTCTGGACGATCGACGGCGCGGCGCTCGTGGTCGCCACCGCGCTGCTGACGATGAAATACCAGCGGCTGGGCAATGACTGCGTCGCTGCCGGGTTCCTGACCTTCCTGGCCGGAGAGACCCTGCTGATGGCGGGCAATGCGGCGGGGCTTGAGGCCAGCGTGCCTTCCTATGTCGGCGGCATCACGCTGTGGGCAGCAGCACTGGTCATGGTCAGCATGCCCAGGACATTTGCCCTGTGGATGCGGCTCACCGCGCTCGTGGCCGCCGTGCTGTTTGTCGTCTCGGCTTGCATGATCCTCTGGCGCGCGCCCTTGCTGCCGACCTCCGCGCCGTTGCCCGCCGCCGGCTATCCTTTCCTGGTGCTGACCTTTGTTGACTGGATCTGGACGCTGCTGAGGGCGGAGCGGTGAGCTTTTGTCCGCTTCCGTACCAAACGTCCGGCCTGGTTGATCGGGCATCAGCGGGGCGGTAGAAATTCCGGGCGGCGGACCTAGGTTCGCCAATGGCCGGCGCGGGCTCAGGCAACTGCCTCACCGGCATTCGCGCCGGCCATTTTCCACCCGCAGATGATCGCAGCGATCCACCGGCCAGCGCCGCACTTGAAGGAGCGCCGACGCTTCTTGCCTTCCCCCCCTTGTGGGGGAAGGTGGATCGGTGCGCAGCGCCGAGACGGATGAGGGGTGCGTGACGGAGTGAGGCGGTGAAGGTTCTGCTCTGGTTCAGATTCGTTTACTGTTGGCGTCTCGCCAAGCTGGAACACCCCTCATCCGTCTTGCCGCTTCGCGACAATCCACCTTCTCCCACAAGGGGAGAAGGTAAAGCGAACGTTGGCGCTTCAAGACTCAATCCACACCTTCTCGAAATGCTGTTCCAGCGCCTGGTGCTGTTCGCAGCCTTCGACGCCTTTGCGGTACGTCCGGTAGACCGAGCGCCAGTAGGGTTGGATGATGATGCCTGAATCGCGCAAATTCTGCTCGATCTTGGCCATGATCTCCTTGCGCGCCTTGGCGTCCGGCGTCGCCAGCGCCTTGTCGAGCAGCGTGTCGAATTCGGGATTGGCGTAGGCGCTCTCGTTCCAGGCGGCGCCGGATTTGTAGGCGAGCGCCAGCACCTGGACGCCGAGCGGGCGGCCGAGCCATTCGGTGCAGGAGAAGGGGTATTTGCTCCAGTCGTTCCAGAAAGTGGCGGCGGGCAGCACGGTGCGCTTGATCTTCAGGCCGGCGTCGCGCATCTGCGCGCCGATGGCGTCGCCGGTGCTCTTTTGCCATTCGACATCGACGGAGATGAGCTCGAATTCGTGGTCGGCCTTGCCGGCCTCGACAAGCAGCTTCTTCGACTGGTCGACGTCACGCTTGGCCGGGCCGATATCGGCATATTCGGGATGCATGGGGCCGACATGGTGGTTGTCGGCGGGCTTGCCGCGGCCGCCGAGGCCGAGCGCCAGTACGGCGGAATTGTCGACGGCGAGTTGGGCGGCGCGGCGCACTTTGACGTCGTCATAGGGCGCGTTGGCGACATTGAAGCGGGCGACGATGGTGGAGCCGGTGGCGATCTCGGAGTTCATCAGCCCCATCGTCTCGGTCTGCGAGACGGCGTCGGAAGCGGTTTCGTGGTCGGTGTCGATCTCGCCGGATTCGAAGGCCGACAGCATGGCGTTGGGGTCGGAGCCGTAGTCGACCCATTTGATGCCGTCGAGATGGAATTCGCCCTTCCACCAGGGCTTATCCCTGCGCTTCACCTCCGCACCCGTCTCGGCATCCCAGCTGACCAGCTCGCAGGGGCCGGTGGTGATGGCGAGCGCCTTCAGGGGATCGCCGTCGCCCTCATAGGAGCGGTGCATGATCAGCGCCGGATAGTCGGCCATGCCGGCGATCAGCGAGATGTCGGGCTTCGGCAGATTGAGCTTGATGGTGAAGTCGTCGACCTTGGCGATGCCGCCATCGACGACCTTCTTGGTGTCGGCATTGACCAGCGCGCCCATGCGCGCGGCGACCGAATTGCCCGGCACCGAGGCATCGCACCAGCGGGTGAGGTTGTGAATGACATCATCGGCGTTGAAGGCATCGCCATTCGACCAGGATATGCCCTTGCGCACATGCAGGGTCAGCGTCCTGGCGTCGTCGCTCGCCTCCCAGCTTTCGAGCAGCCAGGGCTCGAAGGAGAAGTCGGTGTTCCAGCGCACCAGATATTCGTTGCAGTGGCGGGCGACATTCGACATCTCCACGCCGTCGAAGGTGCGCGGGTCCTTGAAGCCCTTGACGTTCATGGCGACGCGCAGGACGCCGCCCTTCTTCGGTTCTGCCGCGCGGGCAGGGGTGGGGGCGAGCCCGCCCAGCGCAAACGCGCCGGCGGCACTGACACCGAGGCCGGCCATCAGCACCAGATATTCGCGGCGGTTGATGCCGCCGGTCCTGAAATCATCGGCGACGGATTTGGCTTGCGGGTGGAGTTTGCGGTCGGTCAGCATGAATTTCATCGTCGTTCCCCTGTTGTTGATGCATGCCGCCCAAAAGTGCCCAGCGGTTTTGGGACAACGGCATGCACAGAAAAATCGCCCCGGCCGATCGACAGACGCGGGGGCGGACGCGACCGCCGGGGCGCCGTTGCCTGAGCGGGAATGATAGAGCGGGGTGACGCTAGGGAGTGTTCGGTTTTCCGCAGTGATTGTGCGGGGTTCCGCAGGGGGAGTCGGCAGTGCGCTTATGCTTTGCAGCCGCGCTGCGAGGAGATGCGCCAACGGCGCGGCGCCAATCTCCCTCCTTGAGGGGGAGATGGCCGGCAGGCCAGAGGGGGTCGGCACGACGGGACGCGACCTCCTACTTTAAAAAAGATGATGCTAGCGCTCTACGCGCGACGACCCCCTCTGTCGCCTTCGGCGACATCTCCCCTTCAAGGGGGGAGATTAGCGTTCCACCGTCGGCCACTCACCTCGGCCCAGCGCAGCAACCGCGCCGACAATCCGCGCAAACGCTTCCGCCGCGGCCGGCACCGTCGTTCGGGCGCGCAGGAAGCTGTGCACCAGCCTCGGTTCCTCGTGCCACCGGGCCTTGCCGCCGGCGGCCACAATGCGGTCGCGGTAGGTCTCGCCATCCGACGACAGCGGGTCGCATTGCGCCGTGACGATCACCGTTGGCGGCAGGCCGGAGAAATCGGTGTCGCGCAGCGGTGAGAAGGTCGGGTCGTCGGGCGATTGCCGCCTGGCCGAGCGGACGTCGCGGTAGAAGGCGATGTCGGCCACGGATAGCAGCGGCGCCTCGGCGTGTTCGACATAGGAACCGGCGGTCTCGTCGCCGCCGAGTTCGGGATAGATCAGCACTTGCCCGACCGCAGCTCTGATATGGCGGCGCGTCGCCTGCGCCACGGCGGCGGCGAGATTGCCGCCAGCGCTTTCGCCACACAGGACCAGCGGCAGGTCTGACGTCGCTGCCGCCCATTCGAAGGCGGCCACCGCATCGTCGAAGGCGGCGGGGTGGACGTGTTCCGGCGCCAGGCGGTAGTCGACCGACAGCACGTCGAAACCGGTGCCGGCGCAGAGCTCGGCGCAGATGTCGTCATGGCTTTCCAGCCCGCCGAGGATGAAGCCGCCGCCGTGGTAGTAGATCACCATCGCCTTCGCGGCACTACCGGCAAGCTGGTAACGGCGGACCGGGATGTCGCGGCCGGCGGCGATCAGGCCGTCGCTGGCCTTGACGCCTGCTGGGCGGCCCTGGTGGAAGGCCCGGCTCATCCTGTCATAGACGGCGCGCTGCTTGTCGATCGGCAGGCCGATGATTTCGGGCGGATACCAGGCGTTGACCGCGTCGATATAGGCCCACAGGGCCGGGTCGAGCCGTGTTTCGTAGGGGCCGCGGCTCATAGATCGGCGTAGAGCGCGGCCGCGTTGTCGAAGCTGAAGCGCAGCGGCACCGAGCCCTCGACCTGCCAGGCGGTGACGGTCTCGCCCGCCAGCAGCCGGCAGGCGCCGTCGGTGTCGGTGACGGCGCCGCCATAGAGCCGGTTGGCGAGGTTGAGGATGCCGGTCTGGTGCATGGCCGCGCTGCCGCTGCCGCAGGCATCCTTGACCAAAAGCACGCGGAAGCCCTTCGCCACCGCATCCTTGACGGAAGCGTCGATGCAGGCCTCGGTCCAGACGCCCGATATGACCAGCCATTCGATGCCTGAAGACTTGATGTCGCGGGCCGCCGGGCCGGTGCGGAAGGCGCTGGCCTCGGCCTTGACCAGCAGCGCCTCGCCGTTGATCGGTGCCACCTCACGGCAGATCTCGGTCAGCGGATCGCTCTTGTCGGAGAAAGCCGACTTGCCGTCTTCACCGACCGGATGAAACGGCCGGTCCTGCTTGTCGAGATCGACGATGTAGGCCCAGTGGTAGAGCGGCACATGGTTTTGCCGCGCCGCCGCCTGCAGGCGCTGGACATTGGCGAGGATGCTGCTGAAGCCCTCGACCAGATAGCGGGGGTCCTGCCGGTGCTCTTCCTGCAGGTCGATGAAGATCGCGGCCACCGTGCCGGGCTTGATGGAGATGGGGGTTTTCATGCCGATGCGCCTTGGTTGTGGGCGGGCGACACCGCTCTGTTTAGCGAGCTGGCGCAAGCAGCGGTGATTGGCCGGCGCCTCCCCACCTTCGGCATCCACGGGCGGAGCAGGAGCGAAGCTCCGTCGCGGAGACCCGAGGATCCATGCCGTGATGTTGATCGAATGGTGCAGCGGTGCAGAACTTGTACCGTTGCGGTGCATAGAGGTCGCGGCATGGATCCCTTGGGCTGCAAAGCAGCTCCAGGGGTCTGCGCCGCGTCGCTGCGCTCCTTGCTCCGCCCTAGGATGACGAAGCGATGGAAGGCTGCGACAGCAGCGAAGGCTCGCGATCCGGCGCCGGTGTACGAAACCGCCCTCAAACCTGCGTCTCCAGAAACTCGTCCTCATAGGGAAAGCGCGAAAGCAGCTCCGTGCCCGTCTCGGTGATCAGGATCTCGTCCTCCAGCTTGACGCCCTCGCGGCCGCCTTTCTCGCCGATATAGCTTTCCACGCTCACCACCATGCCTGGCACGATATGGCCGTCACGGCCATAGGTCTCGTAATCCATGGCATGCGCGATGAACGGCGTTTCGCCATGCATGCCGACGCCGTGCATTACCGAGGTGTAGCGCTGGTCGACGAAACGGTCCGGGATTTTCCACGCCTTCTCGGCAATCTCGCGGAACGCCATGCCGGGTTTGACGATCGAAATGTTGTGCTGAACCTGGTCGTGCGCCATGCGGTAGAGCGACTTCTGGTAGGGCGTCGGCTTGCCCGGCCCGCAGCGGAAGGTGCGCGAGAAATCCGAATAATAGCCGTAGCAGCCGATCGTGTCGGTATCGAGCGCCAAGAGTTCGCCGGGCCGGATCTTGCGGCCGCTGGCCTCGTTGAACCACGGATTGGTACGCTGGCCCGATGTCAGCAGCCGCGTCTCGATGAACTCGCCGCCCTGGCGGATGACCTCGCCATACATGATGGCGAACAGGTCGTTTTCGGAGACGCCGGGCTTGATCGCCTCGCGTACCGCATAGACGGCGGCCTCGGCGCCGGCCATCGACACCTGCAGGCATTTGACTTCCTCGGGCGTCTTGACCGCGCGCACCGCCAGGATCTCGCCCTGGCAATCGCGAACCTCGCAGCCGCGCTTTTCGAGCGCCAGCGCCTGCAGATGGCTGCAGCGGTCGAGGCCGAGCTTCATCGAGCCGCCGCCATGCTGCTTCAGAAGCTCGGCGATCTCGTCGGCGAAGGGCCCGGCGGTCTCGTCGTCGCGGCCGGAGACCGACGACCAGACCAGCTTGGAAGGACGCGCCTCGTCGATCGTGTCGAGCACCATCGAGACATGATAGCTCTGCGGATATTCGAACAGCACGATCGGCCCTTCGGTCGGGATGAAGAAATAGCGGGTCGAGTTGCGCAGGAAATAGCCGAACATGTTGCGCGAACCGGTGGCGTAGCGCTGGTTGTAGGGATCGAACAACACGACGCCGCCATAGCCGGCCTCGCGCATCCAGCCGCGCAGCTTGGCCAGCCGGCCCTTGCGCAGCGCATCGGCATCGATGAAGGACGGCTCGGTGTCCGACAGCCACATGCCGCCGGCCGGATCGGCCGCGGCCGGGTGGCGCATGCGGTCCTTGAAGTCCACGTCCTCAGTGCTGTCGGGGTCGAAAACGACGATGCTCATGGGGGTACGGCCTTGGCTGGGTTGCGAGGTCGGAGCATGGCGCAGGCGGGGCGTGGGTATTGTGCGGGAAACCGCAGGTGTTGTGCGGGATGCCGCTGGCTAATCGGTTACGTCGCGATCCTTCGCGCCCCCCTCTGCCCTGCCGGGCATCTCCCCCTCAAGGGGGGAGATTGGCAGTTTCGATGCCGCCGTTCTTTTCTTCAACATCTGAGATTAGCGAAAGCAGAGATGCAGTCCGAGCTCCCCCCTTGAGGGGGAGATGTCCGGCAGGACAGAGGGGGGCGCTGTCCCGCCAACGTCTCACCCGTCAGCAAGCGCCCTAATGCCGTCTCGCCAATCTCGGCGGATGCCCATGCTCCTCGCGAAACGCCCGCGCAAAACTCGACATCGATGCAAACCCACACGCCAGCGCCACGTCGCGCACGGCGAGCGTCGAGTGTGCCAGGAGGTCGGCGGCGCGTTTCAGCCGCAGCCGGCGGTAGTAGCCGTTGGGCGAGATAGCGAGTTCGGAGCGGAAGCTGCGTTCGAGCTTGTCGGAGGAGACGCCGAGCTTTGCGGTCAGCTCGGCCATGCCGAGCCGCTCTTCCACCGCGTCCTCCATGATGGCGATGGCCGACAGCACCAGTTCGTTGCGGACGCCGGTGCGCAGCCGCAGCGGCATCATCTTGCGGTCGATGCTGGAACGCAGCTGGCTGTGCACGAACCATTCGGCGACACCTGCGGCAAGCTCGGCGCCGTAGTCGCGGGTGATGATCTCCAGCATCATGTCGAGGCTGCCGACGCCGCCGGCCGAGGTGAAGCGCTTGCGGTCGATGACGTAGAGGTCGCGCCTGAGCTCGATGTTGGGAAAAGCTTCGGTGAAGGCGGCCTGGCTGGTCCAGTGCAAGGTGCAGGCATGGCCGTCGAGCAGGCCGGCCCGCGCCAGGAAGAAAGCCGCGTCCGCCACCGCGCCGATATGGGCGCCATTGCGCAGGCTCTTGCGGATCCAGCTTGCCGCGTCCTCGGCGACGAGGTGGTCGGCATCGCCGCCCGAGCAGACGACGATGCGGTCGACCTTCGGCGCGTCCTCGGCGTAAAAACCCGGCTGGATGACGACGCCGTTCGAGGCCTCGACCGGGCCTTTTGTGCCGCCGACGATGATCCAGCGATAGCATTCTCTTTTCGCCAGGACATTGGCGGCACGCAGCGGCTCAATGACCGAGCTGAACGCCATCATCGGAAAGCCGGGGAAGACCAGCACCGCGAAGGTGAGAGGGGTGTCGGTGGGTTTGGGTGGGGCGTGTGTGGCCATGGGCGCTAGACTTCGGGCAGATGGAGTGCGGCGTCAATTGGCCTGATGCTTGAACCCGGAACGTCAGCGCCGCCCCTCACCTGCCTGCCGGCATCCTCTCCCCGTAAACGGGGCGAGGGACGCTGTTATCGGCGCTTACGCCAATCACCGGCGGCCGCGGCTAGCGTCTTTCTCCCCGTCGCTATACGGGGAGAAATGCCCGGCAGGGCAATGAGGGGCGGCGCCGATTTTGGCGATTTGAGGGTCTATCCCCCCAGCGCCTGCTCCAAATCCGCGATCAGATCATCTCCATCCTCGATCCCCGCCGACAATCTTACCAGCGAATCCGATATACCGATCTCGGCCCGTTTCTCGGCCGGAATGGAGCCATGCGTCATCAGTGCCGGATGCTCGATCAGGCTCTCCACGCCGCCGAGGCTTTCGGCCAGCGTGAACAGCTGCGTGCGTTCGAGGAACTTTTTGGTGCCGGCTAGGTCGCGGTCGAGCACGGCTGTGATCATGCCGCCGAAGGCGTGCATCTGCTGGACGGCGACGGCGTGCTGCGGGTGGCTGGCGAGGCCGGGATAGATGACGCGGCGCACGTCGCGGCGCGCTTCCAGCCACTGCGCGATCTTCAGCCCGTTGGCGGAATGACGCTCCATGCGCAGCGCCAGCGTCTTCAGCCCGCGCAGCGCCAGAAAGCTGTCGAACGGGCCCGAGATGGCACCGATGGCGTTCTGCAGGAATTTCAGCTGGGCGGAGAGATCCTTGTTGTCGCCGACCACGGCGACGCCGCCGACCATATCGGAATGGCCGTTGAGATATTTGGTGGTCGAATGCACCACGATGTCGATGCCGAGCTCCAGCGGGCGTTGAA
>NZ_RZRK01000379.1:0-5857 GCF_003997835.1 Mesorhizobium sp. M7A.F.Ca.CA.004.12.1.1 | reverse complement strand
GCCTTGACCGTGCCGCCGCCGAGGAATTTGTCGGAGGCCTGCTCTTCCAGCGTCGGGAAGACATAGCCCTTGAGCAGCTGCGGCACTTCTTCCAGCTTGGCGCCGGTGAGTTTGGCGATCGCGGCCGCCTGCGGCGACGACACCGACCACGCGTCGGGCTTGGCGAGGAACTCGGCATAGGCGGCGCCCGTCACCTTGACGAAGTCGCGCACCGCTTCCGGGTTCTTTTCGGCGAAGTCGGTGCGCACGATCCAGGCGTCGAAGGTTGGCGCGCCCCAGGCGGCGACCTGCGAGGAATCCACCACCACCTTGCCCGTCGTCTTGATCTGGCCGAGCGCCGGATCCCAGACATAAGCCGCGTCGATGTCGCCACGCGAGAATGCGGCGGCGATTTCCGGTGGCCTGAGATTGAGGATCTCGACCGACTTCGGATCCACGCCCTCATGCTTCAGCGCGGCGAGCAGGCTGTAATGCGTCGTCGAGACGAACGGCACGGCGACCTTCTTGCCGGCGAGGTCGGCGACTTTCTCGATGCCGGCGCCGTTGCGCGCCACCAGCGCCTCGGATTCGCCGATCAGGCCGACTATAAAGATGGTCTGGATCGGCAATTCGCGGCTAGCCGCCGCCGCCAGCGGGCTCGAGCCGACATAGCCGATATCGACCGAGCCGGAAGCGACCGCGGCGATGACATCGGCGCCGGAATCGAATTTGCGCCAGTCGATTACTGCCTTCGTCTCCTTTTCATAGGCGCCGTCGGCCTGCGGCACTTTCGAAGGCTCGACCACCGTTTGATAGCCGATGGTGATTTTGAGGTCGTCGGCATGGGCCGGGCCGAGGAAGGCCGCGCCGGCAAGTGCCGCCGACGAGAGGAGAACAATGCGTCGCGAAATGGTGGACATGGAGGGCTCCTGAAAAGAGAAAAATCGGAATGCCCCATGATAGTCCGCTAATTCTATTAGGTTTGTAGAGTTAAATCCTTCCAACGAAGGCGGGCTTGTTAGAAAAAAGCTGTCGGTGGTCGGCGGATAGGGCGGATGAGGCGGTTGTAGCGTGCAGGGTGTCGCCATAGGGCAGACCTTTTGATGCCGGCGGGACAGCGCCCCCCTCTGTCCTGCCGGACATCTCCCCCTCAAGTGGGGAGATTGGCAGTTTCGGCTTCAGCGCTTTTCTCGTTGACGGTAGAGATGGGGCGAAAGCGGTCGTGACGTCCAATCTCCCCACTTGAGGGGGAGATGGCCGGCAGGCCAGAGGGGGGCGCTGGCCCACCGGCCTTTAACCTCCTGAGCTGCTGCGATGGCTGCGCCTACCCCCCCACCGCGAACTAGATTTCCTGCTTCTAACCTCTGCCAGGCAAATTCATGCCTCAAATAGCCAACGATTTGGAAACATGTTCCGCGTGATCGGAGGTAAGTATAGTAATCTTATCGACATGAGGGAACTGGAGGCGACGATGAGCGGCCACTCCATCACCATGATCGCTCGCGACCCGGATCGGCTTTTGCCGTTGCGTGAGTCGACGCCAGTTGGAGGACCATTTGCCATCTCGCTGCCGTCAAAGCGTATTTTTGTGCTCTCTAGGGCACAAAGGCCGGTCAAAATCGCTGCAGCGGCTTGAAAACGAAGCAAAATCAGCAGTTCTCGGCTTGTACATCATGTCACTAGAATTTATGTGTCATGCGGGCTTGGACGCGGCGGCAACGCCCGCCAGGCGTTTTGCAACCGATGGTTCCATGCCGTCGCATGCCAGAGAAATTTTGATCTCATGCTCACCAAAAAAGGTAAGTACGGCCTCAAGGCGCTTGTCCACCTCGCGCGCTTGCCGGCCGGACAGCTCGCCTTCGTCAACGACGTCGCCACCGGCAACAACATCCCGAAGAAATTTCTCGACGCCATCCTGGGCGAGTTGCGCAATGCCGGCTTCGTCCAGAGCCGCAAGGGCAAGGATGGCGGCTATCGCCTGGCGCGCCCCGCCGATGAGATCAAGGTCGGCCATGTGGTGCGCGTCCTCGACGGCCCGCTGGCGCCGATCCCCTGCGCCAGCCGCACCCAGTACCAGCGCTGTGAAGATTGCAACGAGGCGACATGCCAAGTCCGACATCTGATGCTCGAGGTCCGGCAGGCGATCGCCGAGGTGCTCGATCAGCGCAGCCTCGCCGAAATGCGCGATATCTCTCTCGACGACCTGTCGGTCGCGAGGGACATCGGCGATCTGCCGGTCGCGGTGAAGGTCCAGGCCTGACACTGGCGTTGCGCAGAGCGAAGGCACGCCTATGACCGGGCGCGCCAACTCCATCATCATTGTCGGCGGCGGCGCCAGCGGCGTCGTGCTGGCCGCGCATCTCCTGAAGTCGCCCAATCCCGACCTGCGTGTCACGCTGATCGAAAGGCGCCCGCATTTCGGCCAGGGCATCGCCTATTCGACACTGCTGTCGGCGCATGTCTTGAATGTCAGCGCCGCCGGCATGAGCGCCTATGCCGACGATCCCGGCAATTTCTGGCGCTGGCTGCAGGAGCGCGGCCTGGCAACGGCCGAGCAGGCGCCCTTCTATGCGCCGCGCAGCATCTATGCCCGTTACCTCGGCGAGTTGCTCGACGAGCTGCAGGCGCGCGAAAAGCAGACCGGGCGGCTTCGGTTGATCCGCGAGGAAAGCCTCTCGATCACGCCCACCGCATCCGGTGTCGAAGTGGCGCTGGCCAACGGCACCAGCGTCGTTGCGCATCTCGCCGTGCTGGCCACCGGCCACGACGAGGAGCCGGCGCAAGGCCATGCCATCAGGATGGGATCGGAAGCCGATACAGCACTTCCGACCGACGCCGGCGTCATGGTGCTGGGCACCGGCCTGAGCATGGTCGATGCCTTCCTGGCGCTGGAACAGCGCGGCCATCGCGGCGACATCATAGCTGTGTCGCGGCGCGGCCTGTTGCCCTCGCCGCATCGCAAGGGCAATCCGATCAAGCTCGACGTCGCCGACATTCCGCTCGGCACCCAGCTCTCCTATTTCGTCGGCTGGTTCCGCGACCTGATCAAGGAAAACCAGAAGGCCGGCATCGACTGGCGCGACGTCGTCGACGGCCTGCGGCCGTTCAACCAGAAGATCTGGCAGAACTGGCCGGCTTCCGCCAAGCGCCGCTTCGTCGAGCACACCAAGGCCTGGTGGGACATCCACCGCCATCGCATGGCGCCCGAGGTCTACACCCGTGTCACCGAAGCCGTGCAATCCGGCCGCATTCGCCTGGTCGCCGGCCGCGTCGTCGACATCGCGCGCAACGGCGAATTCACCGTCCAGGTCCAGTCACGCCACACGCAGCGTCTCGAGACCTTCGAGGTCGCCCGCATCTACGATTGCTCTGGTATCGTGAGGGACATCTCGACCTCATCGAACAGCGTCGTGCGCTCGCTGGTCGACCGCGGTCTGGCACGGCCGGATCCGCTGCGCATCGGCCTCGATGTATCGGCCAAATGCGAGATCATCGCCGGCGACGGAACCATCTCGGCCAAGATCCTCGCCGTCGGCCCGCTGACGCGCGGCACCTTCTTCGAGATCGACGCCATTCCCGATATCCGCGTGCAGTGTGCGAGGCTGAGCAAGCAGCTGCTGGGATGAGAGCTCCGCGCAAACCCCAACGCCGTCGTCATCCTAGGGCGGAGCAGGAGCGAAGCGACGTCGCGGAGACCCTAGGATGACGAACGCGCGGAGGGTTCGCCGGACTTCGAAGCGACACTTGCCAACCCAAACCCGGAATTTCATTCCGCATCTGGCCGGTTGATTGGCACGATCTATCTTCTTTCCGACTGCAAAGGGCTGGAAAAGAGGATACGCTGCCGCCCTGCCCAGAGGCGGTCGCTTGGTCATGGAGCATCGATATGAGCGAGCACGAGATCGCCGCAGCCGACGAATTGTCCCGCCTGCGTCCGCCCTACAAATCCGTCCTCGACCTGATCGGCCAGACGCCGGTTGTCGAACTGACCAAATTCGACACCGGCAAATGCCGGCTGTTCATCAAGCTTGAAAGCCAGAACCCGGGCGGCTCGATCAAGGACCGTATCGCGCTGTCGATGATCGCCGCGGCTGAAAAGCAGGGCAAGCTTCGGCGCGGCGGCACCATCGTCGAGGCGACCGCCGGCAATACCGGCCTCGGCCTTGCCCAGGTCGGCATCCCCAAGGGCTACCGCATCGTGCTGGTCGTGCCAGACAAGATGTCGCGCGAAAAGATCCAGCATCTGCGCGCGCTCGGCGCCGAGGTGCGCATGACGCGCTCCGATGTCGGCAAGGGCCATGCCGAATATTACCAGGACATGGCCGAGAAGATCGCGGCGGAAACGCCCGGCGCCTTCTATGCCAACCAGTTCGCCAACCCGGCCAATCCGCTGGCGCATGAGACCACCACCGGTCCGGAGATCTTTTCGCAGCTCGACGGTGACGTCGATGCGGTGGTCGTCGGCGTCGGCTCCGGCGGTACGCTGACCGGGCTTGGCCGCTACTTCGCCAAAGTGTCGCCGAAGACCGAAATGGTGCTGGCCGATCCGGTCGGCTCGGTGCTGGCGCCGCTGATCAAGACCGGCAAGATGGAAGAGGCCGGCAGCTGGACCGTCGAAGGCATCGGCGAGGATTTCGTGCCGCCCAACGCCGATCTGTCGCTGGTCAAGAAGGCCTATTCGATCCCCGACAAGCAGAGCATGCTGGCGGTGCGCGACCTCTTGTCGAAGGAAGGTATCCTCGCCGGCTCATCCTCGGGCACGCTTTTGTCCGCCGCGCTGCGCTATTGCCGCGAGCAGACGGTGCCCAAACGCGTTGTCACCTTCGTCTGCGACAGCGGCAACAAATACCTGTCGAAAGTGTTCGACGATTTCTGGCTGGCCGAGCAGGGCCTTGCCGAGCACGAGCAGCATGGCGATCTGCGCGATCTGGTGATGCGCTCGCACCGCACCGGCGACACCGTCTATGTCGGCCCGGACGAAAGCCTGCTCAACGCCTATGGCCGCATGCGCCGTTCCGATGTCTCGCAGCTGCCGGTGCTCGACAATGGCAAGCTCGTCGGCATCGTCGACGAAAGCGACATCCTGGCCAAGGTCGACGGCCCCTATGACGGACGCTGGGAGCGCTTCAACGGCCCGGTCCGCACGGCCATGACCTCCAATCTGCACACGCTGCAGGCCAGCCAGACGCTGGATGCGCTGCTGCCGGTCTTCGACCGCAACGAGGTCGCCATCATCTTCGACGGCGACGAGTTCGTCGGGCTGATTACCCGCATCGACCTGATCAACCATCTGAGGCGCGCACGATGACCGCTGAAACACCACCACCGGGCAAGAACCGTCTGGCTTTCTCGACGCGCACCATCCATGGCGGCCAGAGCCACGACCCGCTGACCGGCGCGGTGATGGTGCCGATCTACGCCACCTCGACCTTTGCCCAGCAGTCGCCCGGCGTGCACAAGGGCTTTGAATATGCCCGCAGCCAGAACCCGACGCGCTTTGCCTTCGAGCGCGCCGTGGCCGACCTCGAAAGCGGCTCGGCCGCCTTTGCCTTCGCGTCCGGCCTGGCGGCGATCGCCACCGTGCTGGAGCTGCTCGATTCCGGCGCTCACATCGTCGCCACCGACGACATCTATGGCGGCTCGTTCCGGTTGATGGAGCGGGTGCGCAAACGCTCGGCCAATCTGCAGGTCTCGTTCGTCGACTTCACCGACCTCGCCGCCGTCGAGGCCGCGATCCGGCCCGAGACGAAAATGCTGTGGGTCGAGACGCCGACCAACCCGCTGCTGCGCATCGTCGACCTCGAAGGCGTCGCCGCACTCGCCAGGCGCAAGGGCATTTTGTCGGTCGCCGACAACACGTTCTGCAGCCCTTATATTC
>NZ_RZRK01000378.1:0-5860 GCF_003997835.1 Mesorhizobium sp. M7A.F.Ca.CA.004.12.1.1 | reverse complement strand
GTGTAGGGCTGCCGCCGGCTGGTCTTGTGGCGCAGCAGCGTGTCGTGCGAATCGAGCCTCGTCCGCGCCAGCCGCAGCATCCAGACCTTGTCGGCGGCGAGCGGTTCATAAGGCTGCGCCGAGGCCGCCACCTCACCATCGTGCGACAGGACGAGCCGCGTGCGCATGGCAACGCCGGAACCGCCGACCGCGCTGCTCAGTGCCTCGCCGACCTTGCCTGGAGCACAGCGGAAGCCGAGCTCCGCCGCCGAGCCATAGAGGCGCGCAAGATGGCGATCGAAGCGCAGGAAGCCCGGGCCGGGTTCCCAGCGCATGGTCTCGATCAACTGAAAGTCGGCGGTGTTCCCGTCGCGAAGCGCGCTTTCAGCAGACACTCCTGATACTCCTCCTGCGCCGTCGAATCGAAGACGACGCCGCCTCCGACATTGTAGACGGCCTCGCCGCCCGAAAAGAGCGAGATGGTGCGGATCGCCACGGAAAAGCGCATCGGGCCGCCGGGCGCGATCCAGCCTATGGCGCCGCAATAGGCATCGCGGGGCGTGCCTTCCAGGTCGCGCAGGATCTCCATGGCACGGATCTTAGGCGCGCCGGTGATCGAACCGCAAGGAAACAGCGCCGCGAAGATCTGGCGGATAGAGAGACCCGGCAGCAGTTTGGCCCTGACGTCGCTTACCATCTGATGCACGGTCGGGTAGGTCTCGATGCGGAACAGCGCCGGCACGTCCAGCGTGCCCACCTCGCTGATCAGCGAGATATCGTTGCGCAGGAGATCGACGATCATCCGGTTTTCGGCCTGGTTCTTCTCGTCATTGCGCAGGAAGATCTTCTGCCGCTCGTCTTCGGCCTTGGTGGCGCCGCGCGGCGCCGTGCCCTTCATCGGATGCGTCTCGATCATGCCCTCGGCGTCGATCTCGAAGAACAGTTCAGGCGAGCGCGACAGCACGATGGGTTCACCGAGCGCGATCAGCGCGCCATATTTCACCGGCTGACGTTCCGTCAATGCATCGAAGGCGGCCAGCGGCTCGCCTGACCATTGCGCATGCACGGGAAAGGTCAGATTGCCCTGGTAGCAATCACCTTGCCGGATGTGCTGGTGCAGCCGCGAAAAGCGTTTTTCATAATCCTCCGGCGACCACGTCGCACGGGCGTCGAAGATCGGGCCGTTGGTCGCCGTGGTGTCGCGCGGCGGCACCGCCTCTTCGACCGGGGCATCGAAAACCCCAAGGCACACGAGTGGGGCCCGGCGTTCATTCGGCAGCAGGGGAACGAGCTTGGGTTCGAGCAGGTAGCCCGCCTCATACGAGAAATAGCCGGCAAGCCATTTGCCTGCATCATGCGCGGCTTGTGCTGCTTCCAGAGCCGGTTCGAAATCCCCTGCTTCGTGCGCCACGATGATATCGGCCGGCCGGTCGAAAACGAGCTGGCGCGCGCTTTTGTCATTGCGAAAAATTGCGGCGGGCAGGGACATGGGACTCGTGCTGCGGTCTATGAAGCCATCAACCGCTCTATATGGGGTGCCGCTCGCGCGCAATCGAGGGAACGGCACGCTGCCTCTCAAAGCCGACCTCAGGGCCAACCCAGGGCCCAAGAGCAAACGGCGGCGCCGATATGGCGCCGCCGTTTGTAGTCTCGGTTCTTGCCGGCGATCAGCTGTTGCTGAGGGTTCCGGCTGTTGGAAACTGCTTGGCGAATTCCTTCTCGTTGCCGGCGGCGAGCAGCTTGGCTTGCTCGATCCAGCGTTCGCGCGCGATGCGGCCGTCGAAATTCATGACGTCCTCGATCCGTTTGACATCGGCGGCGGTCCAGGACGCGATCTGGGCGAAGCTGGTGACGCCTTGCGCCTTGAGCAGCTTCTCGTTGACCGGACCGATACCGATCAGCCGGCGCAGATTGTCGGGCTTTCCGGATGCTGGGCCGGCTGCTGGCTTGGCTGTTGCAGACTTGGTTGTTGCAGGTTTGCTCGTTGCGGATTTGGCTGTTGCAGGTTTGCTCGTTGCGGATTTGGCTGGAGCCGAGGTTTTGGTGGCGGCGGGTTTCGCTGCCGGCTTGGCAGGGACCGCCTTGCCAGGGACCGCTTTCGCAGCGGCCGGTTTGGCCGGCGCTGGCTTTGTGGCGGCGGATTTGGCTGTCGCGGGGGTCGACATCAGGGCCGCCGGGGCCTGGCTTGCCGGCTTTGCCGCGCTGCTTCCGGCGGCAGGTGCGGCCGACGCTTCACGCAGCCGGCGCTCGAGGTCGGCGCGGGTCTTGCCGCATGCATCGAGTTCGCCGGTCAGGCGGTCGCCGTCGGTGCGCAGCCTGTCGCGTTCGCTGCGTGTACGGTCGAGGTCGCCGCGCAAGCTGTCGAGTTCACCGCGCAGGCGCCCCCAAAGGAACCAGCCGACCAACACGCCTATCAGGAACGCCAGGACCACGTAGAAAAAAGTGCCCATTGTCTCTCTCCAGTCAGATCCGTCTGCCGTGGGTCATGACCTTCGGCGAAGGACTACTCTTGGTGGTTCCGCGGTAAGCAGAACAGCCGGCTTCGGTTCGAGCTGCGGCGATCGGCTTTGCTTGCCCATGGCCAACGGCCGTTGTCGCGTTCGCCTGAGCGACACGGCCGGCTGAGATTTCTCCTCGCCGATCCGCATGCGCTCCGGCTGAGCTTGGAGCGAAGGCTATCATAGAGCTTGTGGAAAGCTATCGGAAAACTTCGGTGGAGAGTACTTCAAGAACAGATATTTAGGGTGATAGTAGATCTGTCCCAACATGCATTCCGGCTAAACTGTTAGAGCGATGCCTGAGGGACGCGTTTCAAGCGTCGAGCGCTTCCAGCTCGTCGATCAGGCCGCTGATGACGCCAAGTCCGATCTGCCAGAAGGCGGGATCGGTGGCGTCGAGCCCGAAGGGCGCCAGAAGCTCGGAATGATGTTTGGTGCCGCCGGCGCGCAGCATTTCGAAATACTTGTCCTGAAAGCCGCGCTCGGCGTTCTGGTAGACCGCGTAGAGCGAGTTCACCAGGCAGTCGCCGAAAGCATAGGCATAGACATAGAAGGGTGAATGGATGAAGTGCGGGATGTAGGTCCAGAACACCTCGTAGCCTTCGCGCAGCTTGATAGCGGGACCCAGACTTTCGGCCTGCACTTCGAGCCAGAACTGACCGAGCCTGTCGGAGGTCAGTTCGCCGTTCTTGCGTTCGGCATGCACCTTGCGCTCGAATTCATAGAAGGCAATCTGGCGCACGACCGTGTTGATCATGTCCTCGACCTTCTGGGCGAGCATGGCCTTGCGCTCGCGCCGGTCGGTGGTCTGGTCGAGCAGCGAGCGGAAGGTCAGCATCTCGCCGAAGACCGATGCCGTCTCGGCCAGCGTCAGCGGCGTCGAGGCCATCAGTGCGCCCTGGCCGCCGGCCAGCACCTGATGCACCCCATGGCCAAGCTCGTGCGCCAGCGTCATCACATCGCGCGGCTTGCCCATGTAGTTGAGCAGGACATAGGGATGCGCCGACGGCACGGTCGGATGCGCGAAGGCGCCAGGCGACTTGCCGGGCCGGGCCGGCGCGTCGATCCAGTTGCGGTCGAAGAAGGTTCGCGCGATCTCGGCCATGTCGGGCGAAAAGCGCTGATAGGCGGACAGCACGGTGTTCCTGGCCTCCTCCCAGCCGATGATCGCCTGGGGCGTATCCGGCAACGGCGCGTTGCGGTCCCAGTGGTTCATCACCTCCATGCCGAGCCAGCGTGCCTTCATCGCGTAATAGCGGTGCGACAGGCGCGGATAGGCATCGCGAACGGCGGAAGCCAGGGCGTCCACCACGCTGCGCTCGACGCGGTTGGCGAGATGGCGTGAATCGGCGATGTCCTCGAAGCCGCGCCAGCGGTCGGATATCTCCTTGTCCTTGGCCAGCGTGTTGGTGATCAGCGTGAAGGTGCGCAAATTTTTGCGGAAGGTCGTGGCCAGCGCCTCGGACGCCCGGCGGCGCACCTCGCCGTCGGCGTCCTGCAAACGGTTCAGCGCCGGCTCCAGCGTCAGTTCCTCGCCGTCGATGTCGAAGCGAAGGTCGGTCATCGTCTCGTCGAACAGGCGGTTCCAGGCGCCGCGCCCGGTGATCGACTTTTCGTGGAAGAGTTGCTCGACGCGGTCCTCAAGCTGGTAGGGCTTGTCCTTGCGCAGATCGAGCACCCACGGCCGGTAGTGACCGAAGGCGGGATCGCCGGCGAGCGCGCCTTCGATCGACGCATCGTCGATCAGGTTGAGTTCGAGCGCGAAGAACAGAAGGTGCGCGCTGGCGTCGGTCATCTTCTCCTGGACGTCACCATAGAGCTTGGCGCGCTGGGGATCAGCGGTGTTTCCGGCATAAACCAGACCCGCATAGGAGACGATGCGGCCGATCAGTTCCTCCAGCGCTTCGTAGGCGACGAGCGCCTCGCCCAGCCTGCCGGCGCTGCCGCGCTCGGCCTCGGCGGCCAGCGTGCCCTTCCAGCGGCTTTCGAAGCTGACCGCGTCAGTGGCGGCCTTGGCGATGTCGCGCTTCAGTTCTGGCGCGTCCATGCCGGCATAGAGGTCGGCAAGGTTCCATTCCGGCAGGTCGCCCAGCTCGGCCGCGCCCTGACCGGACGCCGGCGCCGCCAGCCGCCGTGCGGAACCCATGTGCCCAGAATCCTTATGCATTGCCGACACCTTCCGTGGCCAAGGTTCAAGGAGAAACGAGAAGCCGGTCAAATCCTAAGGAATTCATTCACCGGGTTTTTTGAAACCTTATTTAGAACCCTGTGCCAAGATGGTCCACAGGGCAGGATTCCTCGGGCGGGCATAGTCGTATTAGTCATGACAGGTTCCATACTCATAGTCGATGACGATCCGGTGCAACGCCGGCTGCTCGAAGCGGCGGTGACGCGGTTCGGCTACAGCGCAATCGTCGTCGACGGCGGCGCGGCCGCCTTCGATATCCTCGATGGACCCGGCGCCCGCGAGGTGTCGGTGGTCATCCTCGATCTGGTCATGCCCGGTCTCGATGGTATCGGCGTGCTGAAGGCGATGCGCGAGCGCGACATCAACGTGCCGGCCATCGTGCAGACCGCGCAGGGCGGCATCGAGACCGTGGTTTCGGCGATGCGTCATGGCGCCTTCGATTTCGTCGTCAAGCCGGCGTCTCCCGACAGGCTGCAGGCGTCGATCGGCAATGCGCTCAAGGTCGAGGCCGTCGAGGGCGAGGTCAAGCGCACGTCGCGCCGGCGCGGCGGCCTCCTGACCTTCAAGGACATGATTACGCACAGCCCGGCCATGGACAGGGTGATCCGTCTTGGCCAGAAAGCGGCGGCATCCAACATCCCGATCCTGATCGAGGGCGAGTCCGGCGTCGGCAAGGAACTGGTGGCGCGCGCCATCCAGGGCAGTGGCGACCGCCGCTCGAAACCCTTCGTCACCGTCAATTGCGGCGCCATCCCCGACAATCTGGTCGAATCGATCCTGTTCGGCCATGAGAAGGGCTCGTTCACCGGCGCCACCGACAAGCACACGGGCAAGTTCGTCGAAGCGCATTCGGGCACACTGTTCCTCGACGAGATCGGCGACCTGCCGCTCGACGTGCAAGTCAAGCTGTTACGCGCGGTCCAGGACGGCGAGGTCGATCCGGTGGGTGGGCGCTCGACCGTCAGGGTCGACATCAGGCTGATTTCGGCGACGCACCGCAACCTCCTGCAGCAGGTCAAGGACGGCAAGTTCCGCGAGGATCTGTTCTATCGGCTGAACGTCTACCCGATCTTCGTGCCGCCGCTGCGCGACCGCCGCGACGACATCCCCTATCTGGTCACCCATTTCATGGAGAAGGTGGCGCCGGCCGACCCGCACCGTCGCCTGCAGGGTATTTCGGCGGCAGCGCTCGCCG
>NZ_RZRK01000377.1:0-5861 GCF_003997835.1 Mesorhizobium sp. M7A.F.Ca.CA.004.12.1.1 | reverse complement strand
ATCCAAATGGACATTCCCGACAACGCCAAGGAATCGACGCCAATTCATTGCAGCAATTGCGGCGCCTTTCTCGGCGAGTGGGGCGAATTGCAGGACGATTTCTACCGCCAGGCTCGCGGTACCGAGGCATTCGACTTGCGCAACGGAACCATTATCAAGAAGTAGCGCGCAACGACGCGGCCTCCGGATGACATCGGCAAATTCGCAAGGGGTTGGCAGATCTAGCCGACCTCGATGACCACCATCAGCCCGCCGCCGCCCTTCTCCTCGACATTGTTGTTCGTCGTGTGATGCGGGATGTGGCAGTGAATGAGCCACTTGCCAGGACGCAGCGCCTTCCACACGACGTCATAGCGCTGTCCCGGTCCGACATTGATCGTATCGGCCAGAAAGCGCGCCGACGAAGAAAGCGTCTCACCGTCACGGGCGACGACCTCGAAGGGTCCGCCATGGATATGCATTGGATGGACGAAGCCGTTGTTGGTGCCGATGAAACGCACCTTCAGCGTCTCGCCCACCTTCATAGGAATGGTGTCGGTTGCGGGATAGGCTTTGCCGTTGATGGTGAAGAAGTTCGGCATGCCGCCTTCCATGGGCATCGACGGATAAGTCAGCCCATCGCGCACCAGCCATTCCTGAAGTTCGATGACATAGTCGTGGTCAGCCGGAACCTCGTCGGCAGGATTGGCGGGATCGATAATCAGCGCCCCATAAAGCCCCAGCGCCTGGGTGCGGTCCGGCTTGGCATGCGGATGATAGAAGTAGGTCCCGTGCTGGGTCGCGGTGAACGCATAGGAATAGGATTGTCCAGGCTCGATCGGCGGCTGGGTGATCTCGGCAGGTCCATCCATCTGGTTCGGCAGGATCATGCCGTGCCAATGCACCGTGGTTTCCTCGGGCAGGTCGTTGGTGACGTCGATGCGAACCTTATCGCCCTGGCGAATGTGGATGCGCGGACCGGGAATCTGGCCATTGTAGGCATAGGCGTCGACCGCGACGTTGGGCAGGATCTGCCAGCGGACCACCGATGGTCTGAGCTCGAACACCTTGACGCCGTTCTCTAGACGGAATGGCAGTTCCTGGTCGCCCTTGGCGGCAAGACCATAGGACGAGGTAACGCGACGCGGATCGGTTGCAGCCATGTCACGCATGGATTCCGCCGGCGTGTCGCGACCCATGATCATGCCTTGCGGCATGATCGCGCCGCCGACGTCACGCGCCGAAAGCGTCAGGTTCAGCCAGTTCGCCGGCGCGGCCATGCCGATCGCCAACGCCAACACCGACACAATACCGAGGGCCGCAATCTGCGGCGTCGTAGCGTCCGTCTCCATCTGATGGCCGCTGCGTTTGGACTTGTGGGAGGTGTTGCGGCTTCGTCGATCGTCGCCGGCGTTGGGGTGATGCGTAGCGTGCTGTTGGTGGGCGGTCGGCTCTCCACTGCTCGTTTCGTTCGCCTGCGGGCGCTGCGTCATCAATCCGTGCTTCAGCCCGCGCGCGACCAGCCAGACATTGGCCGGATAGGCGAGCGTGAAGCCGGCGATGACGCCGATCGACATCACGCCCCAGAACAAAAGCTCGGTCGGCTCCATGGCGCGCATGTCGCGTCCCATCATCAGAAAGCTCATGACGGGCGCCATGCCGGCCATCATGAAATTCATCGAGATGAACTCGGGCAAGAAGCTCTTGCGCACGTTCTCCCAGTAGGTGCCGCCCATCATCGATTTCATGAACAGCGATTGGAAGATGAACAGGCCGAAGGCAAAGCCCGCCAGATATTCGACGATGAGGTCGAGCCACATCGGCAGGCCAAGCGTTGCCGTGATGACTGCGGCGAGAATGATGCCGGTCGCATCGCCGGCAACGCAGTGGATGGTCGAGCCGACCCCCTGTTTCCACAGCGGCCTGGTGAAGTCTTCATGCTCGCCTGGACGTGGCTCCTTGTCTGCAAGCACATAAAGCAGCAGCCCCAATGGACCCATATAGAGGGTCACCAGGATGAAGCCCCATTTCATCACCACCGGTTCGGGATTGTTGCGGTATTGATCGAAGCCGACATAAAGCGTCGAGGCGGCGGCAAGAGCGAACCAGACGGCAAGGAAATAGTCGATTGGCTGGATGAACATGGATGCATCCCGTCGCGGATCAGTGGCTTGTCACAAGCAGCCCCCGTCGATGAACGCAGCCGGCGTGTTTATGATCCCGCCGGCCCAATCCGGTTGTGTCGAATTCTCCAGCCTGGCGCTCTTGTCGAAGCATTAACGCGCGGTAATTCCCTTGAAGGCGTGGGCGCTTCGCTGCCTCAACAGGAGCTGGCCATGAAACATCAAACACTCGACCAACTGCATGCCGTCGCCAAGATTGAATCGTCGGCTGCTTATTCCGCCATGACACGAAATCAGCGCATAGAGCGCTGGGCTGAACTGCTGGAGCGTAATCCCGAGCGATGCCTTGGGGCGTTTGCAGGCACCGAACATCTGCACCCTGAAGCACGTTCATTGATGCGGGGCGAGGGAACGGCAATTTCGGTCGCCTTCGAGGATCCAGTGCTGCGCGCATCGGGTTTAAAGGACGACACATACGGTGAGGCAAGGCGCTTTTTCGAACTGAACGACTGGCAGCTGCACGACATCGTCTGCGATTGCCACGTCGGCTCAACCATGAAAGCGCGCTGGGCTGCGACGCGGGTCCGCTCAGCCATCAGCGGCAGGTTCTTTGCGTGGTTGCGGCAAAGGATAATGCGCTGACCGTAGTTGGGGATCGTCGTCGCTTCGGTGCGGCATACGATCCCCTGTCTTGCCGATTGGATGTCTTGCCAATCGGATTGTCTTGCCGACGCGGATCAACGCTTGTCCTGGTACAGCCGGTTGGTCGCCCGGTCGCTCTCCCGTTGTTCGGCGGGTCCACGCCGACGGCGTGCGATAACGGCATAGGCCATCAGCACGATCAGCAGCAATGGGCCGCCGGCAACGACGACCAACCACATGATATCTCCAAACATGGCGGCATCTCCTTTCCCAGACAACCGGCGAGGAGGAGAACCGTTCCGTGCAGCAGGCCACCTCGGTCGCCCCTGGTCATTAACTTACGAATTGCGTTCGTAGGTTCCGATGAGTTCAGCCTGCTCAAGCGAATGTTTCTGCGCCTCCCGCCAGATGCGCTCGATGCCCACGCTCGCTGGAATGGCAAGGCTCGGCGTGTCGAGCGCGGCCAGCCGGAAATGGTAATGGTGAACGCCATGTCCGACCGGCGGTTCAGGGCCGTCGTAATAGGCGTTGCCAAAATCATTCGTTGCTTGCCTGAGGGCGCCCGGACCCGGCTTGCCGCTTTCGGCCTCGGGAAGTTCCCTCGTGTCCGGGGAGATGTTGAACACCGCCCAATGACCAAACGTTCCGCTCGGCGCGTCAGGATCCTGAACGACGAGAACGAGACTCTTTGCTTCGTCCGGCACTCCAGACCATTTCAGCGGCGGCGATACGTTTTTGCCGTCTCGTGTGTATCTTTCGGGAATTTGTCCGCCTTCGGCAAAGGCGGCACTGCTAAGGGCAAGTGGCATGGTTCACTCCTTCCGGCGAAGTTGATCGCAGCGACGCGCAGGGCAGCTATTTGTTGGTCCGCATCTTTTGTCTTGGATCGATCCCGCCAGCGGCGGTCGTGTCGTTTTCGACGTCACCTTCGACCGTATTCTCGCCTTCAAGCTCGAACTCTTCGCCTTCCTTGATCGTTCCCTTGGAAGTCCCGATACCAGGATTGTTCGCCAAGTCGGCATCGCTCGGTTTCTTCCATTTCGGATGTTTGGTTCCGGTCATGAGAAAACTCCTTCGACGGGGATTGCAGTTTTGAAATCGCAGACCGGATAGTTCGTTCCGGTTCCACGCCTCAGCTTCTTCATTGGTTCGCCGCGCGCCGGCTAAAGCCCGAACGGGTAGGTGTCGGGAACGCCGGTTCTTGCATGCTCCGGGCCAAGCGGCGTCACTGCCGCGGTTTTGTCGAACCATAGGAACGCGTCGAACTGCCGGGGCAGGGAAGCGTCCGCATAGTGGCTGCCCAGCTCGGTTTCCGGCCGGTAGATCACCCCGATGAATCGCTCCAGCCTGCGTTCCAGCAGCCGCTCACGCAGCGTTGTGTCGCGCCCGAGGTCGAGCAGGAACCGCGACACAAGGGAATCGTGGCAAAGCCGTTCGTAGCTGTCGGCGTGCGACGCGCGGATTTGCTTCACCTCCATTTTGCCGTCCCAGTCGCTGGCGGCCGCTACAGTGCCGGAATGCGTGCCCATACCGATCAGCGCTGCCTCATCCCCGAAACGCTGCCGGCAGAGCTGGCCGATGTTCAGTTCGTCCCTGACGACGCCCATCTCGGTAAAGCGGGCATCGCCGATATGGGAATTGTGCGCCCACACCACGGCCTTGGCGTTGGGGCCGCCGGCATGCAGCAAATGTTCCAACGTTTCGAACATGTGCGTGTCGCGCAGGTTCCAGGACTCCGCGCCGCCATAGTACATGATCCGGTAATAGTGTTCGGCGGACGCGATCAGCCGGGCATTCTGACTGGCGTCGAGAAAGTCGGTGCCGTCCCTTTTTGCATATTCGAGCTGTTTGGCGAGCAAGTCCCGGCATTGTTCCAGCACCGCTTTCTCGCATTTTTGATAGCCGGCGGTGAGCACCGCGCGGCCGTAGGTGGACGGATCGTGTTGCCAGGGCGTCAGGCAGCCATAGCGTTCGCGCGCGATCTTGGCTGCCGGGGGATCGACCCGGTCGAGATAATCGAGGACCGCGCCGATGGAACCGCTCATATTGTAGATGTCGAGGCCGTAGAACCCTGCTTGCGCCGAAGGCTCTAGCTTCTCGTTGTGACGGCGCATCCAGTCGGTGAAGGCCGCGACATCGGTGTTGCGCCACATCCAGGTCGGAAATCGCTGGAATGGCGCGCCAGTGCCGGTTCGCGGCCGACGATGGCGAACATAGCGGTCGATCGCCGCTGCGTCGGGCCAGTCCGCCTCGACCGCGACGATGGTGAAGCCGTGGCGTTCGATGAGCCTGCGGGTGATCGCCGCGCGCGCCCTGTAGAATTCGGACGTGCCATGGCTTGCCTCGCCAAGCAGAACAATGCGCCGGTCGGCAAACCGATCGAACAATGCGCCGAAGGCCGGATCGTCGAAATCGGGCAGGGGTTCGGCCGCGGCCGCGATCATATCAGGCAGGCTGATCGGATGGGGATGTCGAAGCGGACGACCAACGTCGGTGGCCGTGCCGTTTTCCGACCAACCCTGCTCGCCGATCAGAGGGACGAAGCGCACGCCGCCGAAATCCTCCTCGCTATAGGTTGCGGCGCCTGTCCGGGTGACTTTGAGCAGACGTTGCAAATCCGGGTCGTCGCCGACCGGAATGACGAGCCTGCCGCCGACATCGAGTTGCTCCTGAAGGGCGAGCGGTGCGCCGGGACCACTGGCTGTCACCACGATGGCGTCGAACGGCGCCGCCTGCGGCCAGCCCTTGGTGCCATCGCCTGTCCGAACCTCGATGTTTTGGTAGCCGAGTTTTTCAAACCGCCGCTTCGCGGCTTCGGCCAAACCGGGATGACGCTCTATCGTGTAGACCTGTTCGACGATCCGGCTCATCACCGCGGCCGCGTATCCCGAGCCGGTGCCAATTTCGAGCACATGGTCACCCGGTTTGACATCCGCCATCTCGATCATGAACGCGACAATGTAGGGTTGCGATATGGTCTGGCCATCGGCGATCGGCAGCGGCGTGTCTTCGTAAGCAAATTCCTCGAAGCCGGGTTCGACGAAGGCCTCGCGTGGAACTTCGCGCATTGCCTGCAGAATCTCACGGTCATGAATGCCACGCCGGCCGACATGGATA
>NZ_RZRK01000376.1:0-5865 GCF_003997835.1 Mesorhizobium sp. M7A.F.Ca.CA.004.12.1.1 | reverse complement strand
CATCAAGCATGACAATTTCGTGCGCGAGGTCGAAAAGCAGCTCGGCGGCTTCCGCAGCAAGGCCGACAGCACCATCCCGCAATATGCGCAATATGTCGGCGGCGATTTTCGCGAGGACCGCGACCTGATGGACGCGCAGATCGTGCTGGGGTTCGAAGGCCGGGCCTATCATGTGCGCGACTTCTATGCCTCGCAGGTGCTCTCGATGATCCTCGGCGGTGGCATGTCGTCGCGCCTGTTCCAGGAGGTCCGCGAGAAGCGCGGCCTGTGTTATTCGGTCTATGCCTTCCATTGGGGCTTTTCCGACACCGGCGTCTTCGGCGTCCATGCCGCGACCGGCCAGAGCGACATCGCCGAACTGGTGCCTGTCATTATCGACGAACTGCAGAAGGCCGGCGAGAAAATCCTGCAGGAAGAACTCGACCGGGCGCGCGCCCAATATCGCGCCGGACTGATCATGTCAGCCGAAAGCCCGGCCAGCCGCGCTTCGCAGATCGCACGGCAACTGCTCCTGTTCGGCCGGCCGATCGCCAAGGAGGAACTGATGGAACGGCTGTCGGCGCTGACGGTCGAGCGGCTGACCGATCTATCGTCGCGTTTGTTCTCGACCAAGCCGACGCTTACCGCTGTCGGGCCTGTGGGCACACTGGCGCCATACGAGGCGATCCTCGAATCGCTCGCAGGCACGCAGACCGCGGCCCGTAAGCTCGCCGTCTAAGCCCCTCGAAGCGTCGTGTTCGCGCTCCCTTTCTTTCGCCGCGACCTGCCGGCGCTGAAAGGCGACCGCGTCACGCTGCGCGTGCCGTTCACCAACGACTACCGCGAGTGGGCGGTGGTGCGTGGCGAAAGCCGCGCCTTCCTCGAACCCTGGGAGCCACGCTGGACTCCCGATGAACTCGACCGCAACGCATGGCGGCTGCGCATCAGCCGCTACCGCGAAGATTATGCGCAAGGAACCGCGATCGCCTTCTTCATCTTCGAGAAGAGCAGCGGCAAGCTTGCCGGCGGCATCACGCTCGGCAACATACGCCATGGCGTCTCGCAAAGCGGCCATGTCGGCTACTGGATCGGCGAGCGCTTCGGCGGCCGCGGCCTGATGACCGACGCGGTCAAGGTGGTGGCCCGCTTCGCCTTCGATACGCTGAGGTTGCACCGGATCGAAGCGGCCTGTATTCCCGACAACATCAGGTCGATCCGCGTGCTTGAAAAAGCCGGATTTCGGCGCGAAGGACTGCTGCGATCCTACCTCAGGATCAACGGCATCTGGCAGGACCACTACCTCTACGCCCGGATCGCGGACGATCCGCCGGGCGTTGGAACGAAGGACTGATTTTTGACGAATTTCCTGCGAAACGGGTCGCTGTTCGCCTTTGTCCTCGCGACACTCCTGACGCTGTGGGCGGCATCGTCGGCCTTCGCCGTGGAGCCGATCAAGATCGCCCGCGACGACGTCGCGCTCGACCTTTCCGGCGCCGTCGAGATCTACCGGAACCAGGGCGAGAATTTCCAGGTGTCGACCGCGCCGGGTCCGGACGGTATCGTGCGGCGCATCGAGGTTGAGGCCAATGATGCCCGTTCGACCGGCGACTGGGCGGTGTTCGCGCTCGCCAACACCACCGACCAGCAACTCGACCGGCTGATCGTCGCACCCCATTTCCGCCTGGTGAATTCCGGCATCTTCTGGCCGGATCTCGGCTCGACCCGCATCGCCGCCATCACGCCCAGCGAAGGCTTCGCGCTCGACCGCCAGACCAGCCCCGATGCCGACGTTTTCCGGGTGACGCTGAACCCCGGCACGGTGATCACCTTCATCGCCGAACTGGCCTCGCCGAAGCTGCCGCAGGTCTACCTCTGGGATCCGGAATCCTACAAGGACTCGGTCAATTCCTACACGCTGTTTCGCGGCATCGTCATCGGTATCGCAGGCTTGCTGGCGCTGTTCCTCACCATTCTTTTCGTGGTCAAGGGAACCTCGATGTTCCCCGCGACCGCCGCGCTTGCCTGGGCGGTACTGGCCTATATCTGTGTCGATTTCGGCTTCCTCAACAAGGTCATCGAGATCTCGCCCGGCAATGAGCAGATGTGGCGGGCGGGAACGGAGGTGGCGCTGGCTGGAACCTTCGTGGTGTTCCTGTTCGCCTATCTCAACCTCAACCGATGGCACGGCCATTTCAGCTACGGCGCACTGGTCTGGATTCTCGGGCTGGTGCTGATCGCCGGGGTCGCGATCGTCGATCCGGCGGTTGCCGCCGGCATCGCCAGGCTGTCCTTCGCCGCAACCGCACTGACCGGGCTTGGCCTGATCATCTTCCTCGGCATACGCGGCTACGACCGTGCCATCATGCTGGTGCCCAGTTGGGTCATGGTGCTGTTGTGGCTATGCGGATCGTGGATGGCGATCACCGGCATGCTCGACAACGACATTGCCCAGCCGGCCCTGGGCGGCGGGCTGATCCTGATCATCCTTCTGATCGGCTTCACAGTGATGCAGCACGCCTTTGCCGGCGGCGCCCTGCACCAGGGCCTGTTCTCCGACCTCGAGCGGCAGGCGCTGGCGGTGGCCGGATCGGGCGACACGGTCTGGGATTGGGACGTGCTGCGCGACCGCGTCGTCACCAAGCCCGATGTCAGCATCCAGCTCGGCCTGGCACCGAACAGCCTTGGCGGCGCGGCCCGCAACTGGCTGCCGGTGCTGCATGCCGACGACCGCGACACGTTCCGCACGACGCTCGACGTGGTGCTCGAACACCGGCGCGGCCGGGTGTCGCAGAATTTCCGCCTGCGCGGCGCCGACGGCCACTATCACTGGTTTTCACTGCGCGCACGCCCGGTCATCGGCTCGGACGGCGAAGTCATCCGCTGCGTCGGCACCATGGTCGACGTGACTGAGCAGAAAAAGTCCGAGGAAAGGCTGCTGCACGACGCCGTGCACGACAATCTGACCGGCCTGCCGAACCGTGAACTTTTGATGAACCGGCTGGAAGCGATCATCTCGATCGCGCGCACCGAAGAGAAGGTGCGGCCGACCGTCTTCGTCATCGACATCGACCGTTTCAAGCAGGTCAATGACGGGCTCGGCATCTCGGCCGGCGATACCATCCTCTTGACCATCGCGCGCCGCCTGCACCGGCTGCTCAAGCCGAAGGATTCGCTGTCGCGCTTTGCCGGCGACCAGTTCGCTTTGATGCTGCTGTCCGAACAAGACCCGGCCCGCATCGCTGCGGTCGCTGATGCCATAAAGCATGCCATCAACAACCCGATCACCTTCGCCAAGCGCGAGATCGTGCTGACCGCGTCGATTGGGCTGATCACCTGGAATTCGCCGCAGATGTCGGCCGAGGACATGGTCAAGGATGCCGAGCTTGCCATGCACCAGGCCAAGCGCTTCGGCGGCGACAGGATCGAGCCGTTCCGTCCGGCTTTCCGCACTGTCGGCACCGACAGGCTGCAATTCGAATCCGACCTGCGCCGCGCCATCGAGCGGCGCGAATTCACGCTTGCCTACCAGCCGATCGTGCGGCTCGAGGACGGCAGTGTCGCCGGCTTCGAGGCGCTGCTGCGCTGGGACCACCCGCGCCGCGGCATGATCCCGCCGGCGGATTTCATCCCGGTAGCCGAAAGCTGCGGTCTTATCGTGCAGCTCGGCCTGTTTGCCATGCAGCAGGCGGCGGAAGATCTCGCCAGCTGGCAAAAACAGATCGGCGACGCGCCGCTGTCGGTCTCGGTCAATTTGTCCAGCCGCCAGTTGATCCGCCGCGACCTGGTCAGCGACGTCCGCTCGGTCATCGCGCGGGCCAATCTGAAGCCGCGCTGCTTCCGGCTGGAGCTCACCGAATCGCTTGTCATGGACAATCCCGAGCAGACCGCCCATGTGCTGACCAAGCTGAAGCAGCTCGGCATCGGCCTGTCGCTGGACGATTTCGGCACCGGCTACTCCTCACTGGCCTACCTGACGCGTTTCCCCTTCGACACCATCAAGATCGACAAGAGCTTCGTCGACGACAACACGCCCAAGCGCGCGGTGCTGCTGAAATCGATGGTCAACATGGCGCATGAGCTCGGCCTGTCCGTCGTCGCCGAGGGCATTTCGGACGAAAGCGATGCGCTGGAACTGCGTCAGATGGGCTGCGAATATGTGCAGAGCTTCATGTTCGGCGCCCCGATGCCGGGCGACCAGGTGCTGAAGACGCTAAAAGAGCAGTATCCGCTGACGCAAGCGTGAGCGGATCAGGCGTGCCCGGCCGCCAGGCTGAGATGCGCAAGGTCGATACCGATCGAGGCGAGGATCCGGTCGTATTTGCGCTCGATATCGGTGTCGAACAGAAGCTCGGCATTGGCCGGACAGGTCAGCCAGCCATTTTCGGCGATCTCGGTCTCCAGTTGGCCGGCGCCCCAGCCGGAATAGCCGAGCGCCATCAGCGCATGACGAGGCCCGCGGCCGGACGATATGGCGCGCAATATGTCGACGGTCGCCGTCAGGCAGATGTCGTCGGAAACGGTCAGCGACGATTCCACCCGATAGTCTCCCGAATGCAGGACGAAGCCCCGGCTGCGGTCCACGGGGCCGCCATTGCGCACGACGAAATCGCGGGCCTGAGCCGGCAATCGGATCGCCTCCTGCTCGTTCATGATGCCCAGTTGCACGAGCAAGTCCGGAAACAGCATCTGCTGCGTCTGGTTGATGATCAGGCCCATGGCGCCTTCATCGGAATGTGCGCAGACATAGATGACCGAGCGCGTGAAACGGTCGTCCTTCATGCCGGGCATGGCAATCAGGAACTGATCGTCGAGAAAGCCGCGACTGGCGACCGTCTTCTTGTGGCGCAACAAGTCCATGAAGGGAGCGTAACGCGTTTCCAAAGCGCCGAAAAGATGCGCCGTGCTGGATTCGACCAAAGCTTGTGGCGGCGGCTCGAACATTCTTCTCCCTCGAAGTCACGCAAATATGATACCGGCAAGGCCATGAAATCATTGCGCGGCCACGAACGGACGATCAAATCACCGCCATGCGAAGCTTGAAAATCCTGCTGCTCGGCGCCGCCATCGGATCGGCAACCGCTCTTCCCGCCGCCGCCTCCTCATCGGCGTGGTACAACAGCGAAGGCGGCAAGGTCCGGCTGGTGACCTCAGGCAAAGCCGACGACACCGGCCGCATCCAGGGCGTTCTCGACATAGCGCTCAAGCCCGGCTGGAAGACATATTGGCGCGATCCGGGCGACGCGGGCGTGCCACCGCAACTCGACATTTCAGCCAGCACCAACATCGCCGACGCAGCGCTATCGTTTCCGGCGCCGCAGCGCCATGACGACGGCTATGGCAAATGGGCAGGCTACAACTATCCGGTTTCTCTGCCGGTGACATTCACGCTGGCGGCGCCGAACCAGCCGGCGTTGATCGATGCCGACATCTTTCTCGGCATCTGCGAAACGATCTGCATTCCGGTGCAGACGCGGCTGACCGTCGACCCCGCCTCCGATCCGGACAATGCCGAGGACGCAGCGCTGGTGAAGGCGAGTTTCGCGGCGCTACCAGCGCCCGCGAGGTCCGATTTCGGCATCGCTGTGCTGCCGGGCGACCACGAGACGCTGATTGTCGAAGCGAGCTTTCCCGGCGATCCGGAGGCGGCGGATTTCTTCGTCGCCGGCGAGCGGGACTACATGTTCGGCACCCCTGCCCGCAGCGAAAAGGACGGCAAGCTGATCTTCACCGTGCCGATCCTCGATCGCCCCTCGACGACGCCGACCGATGGCGGGCTTCACTATACGCTGACGAGTTCGGCGGGCGCGGTCGAAGGGGTTCTGCCTTTCCCTTGATCCAGCCCACCCCAACGGTTGCAGGAAGCCGTCGGGTTCGCTAGGCAAAGAC
>NZ_RZRK01000375.1:0-5866 GCF_003997835.1 Mesorhizobium sp. M7A.F.Ca.CA.004.12.1.1 | reverse complement strand
CCTTGAAAGCCTGCCGGGTCCACTCCGTGGCCGGATCACAGCGCACCGGTTGCTTCAGTCCGGACGAAAGCTGTGGTTTCACGGATGGTCGTTCCAGCCAGTTGGCACTGGCCGGCGTGACCGTTTGGACAAAGCCAAACAACACGATCGCACCCGCGACCGCCTTCAGGAAGGATCCGTCGGCTGTCATGATGGCCAACAGGCGTGGCTATCCGGTCAGTGCATGTACTCGACCATGCGATCGTGAAAACACTCGCATTTGTTGAGGTAGTCTTCGTCCTTGTAGTTCGTCTTCAGGTAGCCATAGGCCTTGCCGCAAGCGACCTTGGCCTCCGACGCCCAGACGAAGACGGGCCGCGACGAGTTGATCCACTCCGAGCTGTTGGCGACGGCAACCGACTCGTCCATCAACTTCACAACCTCCTGCTTCAGATCGACGATGTTGTCGTTCAGCACCAGGTTGGAGGTGCCGACGACACGGCAATAGTCGCCCGTCGGACCGTCGATGATGTCGGCGGCATACCCCGTCGACCCGACTGCCAGCAACAGCGTCGCAGCGGAAACAAGCAGTCTTGCAGAACGTTTCATATTGAGCTCCCCTAGATATTAGCGACGTATAACATAGTCGCGTGGTTGTGCGCTATGGCGTTACACCACGTTTGCCGTTGTCTGATGCTGGGTTATGCCATCGTCGTAGAGCAGCGTGATCGTGTTGGCCGCGGGGTGGTTCGTGAGTTCCGCCACTTGGACAAAATTGGCCGGATCTCCCGATCCGCTCGTGTCGACACTCAGCACGCCGGTCCCTGCGTCGTAATTCACGAAGTCGCCGATGTCGCCGCCGCCAGGAGCCGTGTCGAACAGCGCGGTCAGATCGATCTTGTCGCCCTCGCCACCATTGAAGTCGGTGATGAGATCTTTGATGTCGAGATGATCGAGCTTGAACGTGTCGGCACCAGTGCCTCCGGTAAGCGTGTCTTGGCCGAAGCCGCCGACGAGAGTATCGCTGCCGCCTCCGCCGTTCAGTGTGTCGGCGCCAAGACCGCCTGCGAGATAATTGTCGCCGGCGTTTCCAGACAGGTAGTCATTGCCCGAGCCGCCGATCAATCCCTCAATACCCGAGAGAGTGTCACCGGTGGCATCGCCGCCGCCGATCGTACCAGGCCCCGGATTGGTGAATGTCACCGGCGCCCCGGATGCATGTCCGTCGTCGGCCAGATGGATCGAAACCGCCGCCACACTGCCCGTATAGTCGGCAATGTCGGTTCCGGCACCGCCCGAGATCGTATCGGCATGCGTGCTGCCGGCGATAACGTCGTTGACCGTTCCGGCAAAGCCGGGAAGGGTGAAGTTGCCGGAACCGTCGCCTGCGACCACGTGGATGCTCACAGGCTGCGTCGCGGTCGTATCGCCATCATGGTCTGTCGCAGAGACCAGGAACTGCAGGTTCAAGTCGGACGGCAGGATGTTCTGCGATATGTCGACGGCCGCCAACCTCATTTTCGCATCGGCATTGCCGGTTATCGAAATCACGTTGAAATCGATCGTCGGGTCGATGATGAGATGTCCATTCACCACCGTCGCCGTTCCATTCTGGGTCTGGTTGGTGACGGAATTGGTCGCCGTCCATGAGACCGAACCAGAGCCATTGTTCACATTGAAATCGAGACTGCCTATGAACTTCGGATTGAGAGTCGGCGCGTCATTGCCGGCTGTCGCGGAGGTGTGGAACTCCATGGTGAAGTTTTCATTGGGGTCGATGAACTGGTTGTCAACGCCGAAGCCTTGCGTGGAAGAGTTGACGCCGTTGCCGTTACCGGTGAATTCGATCAGGCCGTTCGGAGTTTCGAGGAACGGCGTCGGACCACCCGGGCTCAGCCCTGTGAGCGTCTGCGTGACGGTCGTGGCGGCCTGCGGCGTGACGAGATCGAACTCATAGGTGCCATCCGGCCTTACCGTCAGGGAGAACACTTCGGTCACGCCCGAATTCCCGTGAAGGACCGTTGTGCCATCCGCCGCGGTCGTCGTGCTGTAGGTGATCCCGGTGATCGCAGGTCCGGTGATGTTGAAATGATCGAGGCCATCGGCACCCGCCGCCAGCGAGAAGACCCCTGAGACCGATCCAACCTCATTTGGCATTGTGCCCGAGGTGAAGGAATTTAGCGTCGGGCCGTCATCGAGGAAGGTCAGGTTCTGGCCGATGTTGAGCGTCGCAGCCGAGCTGTCGCCGTCCTTGTCGGTGATCGTTGCCGTCAGCGTCACCAGATTGTCGGCATTCAGGCTGACCGGCTCGTTCGGGTTGGCCGTCGGATGGACGACCGCACGCTGCTGGTCGAGCGTCACATTGCCCGACGCATCGGTGGTGACCGTGAACACGATCGCGCCGCCAATACCCGCACGGCCAACCACCTGGCCGGCTTCGAGGCTCAGCACCACGGCCTGGCCGCTCGCCGTGTCGACCAGACCGGTCGCTCCGGCATTGAAGCCAAGCGCATAGGTGATCGCACCAGCGCCGTCGGCGCCATAGCTCGACGTGAAGGCACCGGCGAAGCTCTGCGTGTCGTTGGTCGCGAGGACCGTCTCGTCGACCGTCAGCGAGTTGCTGGCGCCAGGCGCAGAGATCGTCGGCACATCGTCAATGATGTCAACAGAGATGGTCGAGGTCGAGCTGTTGCCGAAGCTGTCGGTCACCGTGTAGGTGAACATGTCTTTGCCGGGCTCCGTCGCGGCGCCGTTGTCGGTAGCAGGCGCCGTCGTGAAGGGCGTGGTTAGCGTGTAGGTATAGTGGCCGTCCTGATCGATCTGCAGCACGCCGTAGGTGCCCTGCACAGTCACCGGGCTGCCGCCGACAGCCGATGACGTGGCCCCGGCGATGTTGGTTACATGCGGGCTGTCCGGATCGCCGAGCGTCAGCGTTCCCGTAACAGTCTCGGCCGTGCTGGACGGGTTCGTGCCCGTCACCGTCCCATGGTCGATGTCGTCACCTGTCGTGCTGGTGTCCAGCGCTGCCTCGTCAACCGTCAGCGTTACCGCAACCGGCTGCGGCGTGCCGCTCGACACGGTGATTGTCAGTGTCGAGGGCGAGGTGTCACCGTCGCCGTCAGTGATGGTGTAGTTGAAGATGTCGACGCCCGACGCGTTCGGGTTGGCGTGATAGCTGTAGCCGCCATTGGCATCGACCGTCAGCACGCCATAGGTGCCTGTCACCGTGCTGCCCGCAACATTCGTCCAGGCAATCGAGGCGATGCCGTCGGCGCCGGCCGTATCGTTGGTCTCGACATTACCCACAACTGTCTGGCCAGACTGCGCCACATCGATATCGGAACTCGCCGTCGGCACGTCGTCGGACACCGTCACATTGACCGTGCCGGTCGCCTGGTCGCCGTCGCTATCGGTGGCAACCACGCCGACTTGGCCCAGATTGACCAAGTCGTCGAGATTGATGCCGGGATGGGCATCGTAGTTGTTGTTCAGCGTCGCCGTCACCGTCGCCACATTGTTGGCAACCGACAGATCGAGCGTCACCACGGTCACGGCGCCGTCCTTGCCGACGACCTGGGTGTCCGACACCCGGGTCCAGGTCAGGTTGGCGCTGTTCAGCCCGCTCAAATCGGTGCCGAAGGCGATCGAGGCGATTGCATCCGAGCCCGGCGTGAAGGTGATCGAGTTCAAGGCGGAGTCCGGACCGGCCGGCGTCGAGCCGTCGCTCAGGTTCTGGTCGTCAAGCGCCAGCGTGATCGGAGCCCCAGCAACCGGGCCTGCGCCGTCGGTGATCGTGAAGGCGATGTTGGCCGTCGACGTGTCGAGGTCGCCGTCCGTCACCGTATAGGTGGCGTTGACCGCAACCGGACCCGAGCTGTTGTCGACCGAGGCATCCGGCGTGAACGCGTAGGACCCGTCCGCCTTCACCTGGATGCTGCCGGCGCCGATGTCGATCGACTGCGAGTAGCCCGTGCCGGGATCGAAGGCCAGCAGCGTGCCGTTGACATGCGTCACCGTCGCGCCGTCAGCGCCAGCAACGAAGTCCAGTGTTCCCGTCACCACCGGAGCACCTTCCGCAACCGCCTGCGAGGCTTCATTCGCTGCCGCCGGCACATCGTCGACTATTTTGACGGAGAGCGTGGCGTTGGCGCTCTGCAGATCCTGGTCGGTCAACGTGACGGTGAAGTTCTCGAACAGGTCGTTGGTGCCCTGGACGGCGGCATGCGCCTCATTGTCGAGCAGCGTATAGATGTAGCTCACCTGGCCGGTAGCGGCATTGTAAGCCGTCACATTGAGCGTGTTGCCAAATGCGGTGGTGAAGGAGCCCGCCGTGAACACGCCATTGGTAATGAAGGCGTTGCCGTCGATCGCCAGTGAGTTGATGCCGTCGGGAGAGGAGACGGTGAAGGTGCCGGCGCCGGTCTCGGCCGTGCTTGCCGGATCGGACCCAGGCCCGCCCGGCGTGCCGATATTCAACGCCGCCTCGTTGACGACGACGTCGCCGCCGATGGCCTCCGGCGTCAGGTCGGTGATCACAGGCGTCGAGTTGCCGATCGAAATCGTCAGCGTGGTGTGCGAGGTGTCGCCGTCGCCGTCCTTGATCGTGTAGGTGAAGACATCGTTGACGCCGCCGGGCGTGCCGGCAGCGCGCACATAGCTGTAGGAGCCGTCCGCCAGCAGTGTCAGCGTGCCGTAGCTGCCCTGGATCGGCGCGTTCAGCGTGGCCGCATTGTCGACATCGGTGTTGGTGTTGCCGGCCTGCACGCCAACCACAGTTGCGCCATCGGCGCCCTTGGTGTCGGCAACCCCGTCCGTCGCGTTGGCGTCGCCGGCATCTGTTCCGCCAACCAGTACATTGCCTGTCGCCGGGCCAAACTGGCCGGCCGCGATGCTGTCGGTATCGGCAACCGCCGTCGGCACGTCATCGACGATGGCGACGGCAAAGGTGGTGCTGGCCGAATCGCCGTCAACGTCCGTGACTGTGATGCTGAAATTGTCCGGAACCGTGTCGTTGGGATCGAATCCGTTCGTCTGATTGGGATGAGCGACTGATTCGGTCACCGTGTAGTTGTATTCGATGGCACCGGTGCTCGGATTGAAGGAGACGATCGTCAGGAAGCCGAAATCGCCCGGGATCTGCTGGCCGACGCCGGTGACGGTGACGCCGTTGATGACGATCGAGCCAATTCCATCCGGCGCGTCGATGCTGATCGTTCCGATGCCGGAGGTCTCGGCGTTGCTTGGCGCGTCGCTGCCGGGAGATTGTGTCTGGCCGCCATTGAGGCCGGTTTCACTGGCCGCTTCGGTCGGGGCAAGCAAGGACGTGGCCGTCACTGAAACCTGCCTGTCGACGATGGACGGGAACAGTTCGCGCCGCTCCAGGAGTCCGAACTGCAAGGCAGTCGGCGGCAGCAGTGCCGACAGGTCGAACCCGTCGCCGATACCGCCGGGGGGAACCGAGAAATCTCCGCCTGCGCTTGAATTCGAACCGCCAGGACCGGCCGACATGGAACCGTCGGCGCCGAAGGCGACATCGACATGGCTGGCTTCCAGCGCTGCCAGCAGCGCAACGCGCGGCACCTCGACGTCGCCGATGATGAAGGTCGGCACGTTGAGGGCGCCGTCCTTGATCACGATCACCGAGCCGTCGGCCTGTTCGAGCAGAAGGTTTTGGCCGTCGACCTTGATGTTGTCGATGGAAGCGTTGGCCGGAAGCCTCACCACATGGCTGGCGTCGGCTACATATTCGGGCGGCGCGGCTGCCGGCGGTGCCTTTGCTTCCGCGGGGGCTTCCGGCTTGGCAGGCGCTCCGCCGCCGACATCGACCGGCACCGGTTCGGACGCTGCCGGCGCGGGCTGCGTCGAATTTGCCTGTGCGACCCGGATC
>NZ_RZRK01000374.1:0-5881 GCF_003997835.1 Mesorhizobium sp. M7A.F.Ca.CA.004.12.1.1 | reverse complement strand
GCGTTGAAGCGGCTCGGCCTCGCGCGCGGCAAGGGCACGCAGGACATGGCCATCGGTGGCGGCCGCGATTTCCCCGCCGATCCGGACGCCTGGTGCGCGTCATTCGCCGCCGAGCATGGCCTGCCGGTCGAGCGCGCGCGCACACTTCTGCAGCGCTATGGCACGTCGGCCAGGGATTTCGTTTCGCACCCCGCGGGCGAACAGATGCTGCCGCAGTCGGACTATTCGGCAAGCGAAATCGGGCGCATCATCGAGCGCGAACAGATCGAGTGCCTTGCCGACCTGTTCCTGCGCCGCACCACCATCGCCATTTCGGGCGGTCTCAGTTTCGACCTCATCAACGCCGTTCTCGACATGCTGGCGGCGCACAAGGGCTGGAGCGCCAGCGAGGCCGCCACCGAGCGCTCGACCTTCCTCGCCTTGCTGGCCGACCGGCACGGCATCGATCTCCAGACGCATCAAAGGAGCGCCCTATGCGCATAAACAAGAAAGTCCGCATGAACCGGCTGTTCGGTGGCGGCCGCTGCCTCGACGTAGCCATCGATCACGGTGTCTGCAACGAGCCGAGCTTCCTTGCCGGGCTGGAAGACATGGCCGGTGTGGTCAATCAGCTGGTCAAGGCCGGCCCCGACGCCATCCAGATGAACTACGGCCAGGCCGATCTGCTGCAGGCCGTGCCTGGCAAGGACAAGCCGGCGCTGGTGATGCGCATCGACATGGGCAATCCCTATAACAGGATACGCCACCGGGCGATGTGGGCGGTGCTGCAGAATGAAGCCGAGCCCTTGCTTGGCGCCATCGAGATGGATGCGGCTTGCGTCGTGGTCAATCTGTTCATGCTGCCCGACGAACCCGACCTGTTCCGGCAATGCGTGCAGAACATCGCCCGCGTGCGCGCCGATTGCGAGAAATACGGCCTGCCGCTGATGATCGAGCCGCTGGCCATGCTGCCGGTCACTGAGCATGGCGGCTACATGGTCGACGGCGATGCCGAAAAGATCGTCACCTTGACCCGGCTTGCCCGTGAAATGGGTGCCGATATCGTCAAGGCCGATCCGACCACCGATCCCAACGACTTCCACCGCGTCGTCGAGGCGGCGCGCTGCCCGGTGCTGGTGCGCGGCGGCGGCAAGGAGGATCTGCGTGCCGTGTTCGACAAGTCGGCCGCCTTGATGGCACAGGGTGCGCTTGGCATGGTCTATGGCCGCAACATCTACCAGCATGCCAACCCGAGCGCTGTCGTGCGCGGGCTGATGGCGATCATTCATGACGATGCCGATGGCGGCGTGGCCTGGGATCTGTACAACCAGGCATAGGCTGCGGCCTCGGGAGGCGCCAATGGCAAGCTACATCCTCGGCCTCGATGCCGGCAACACCGTCATCAAGGCCATCCTCTTCGACTTGTCCGGCCGCGAACTGGCATTCGCCGCCCGTGACGGCCGCTCGTCCATGCCAAAGCCCGGGCATGTCGAACGCGATCTCGACGAACTCTGGCGCAACGCGGTTTCGGTCATCGGCCAATGCATCGCTGAAGCCGGCATCGACGCCGGCGAGATAGTCGCCATCGGCTGCGCCGGTCATGGCAACGGGCTCTACGCGCTCGATCGCACGGGCGCGCCATTGATCGGCATCCAGTCGCTCGACACACGCGCGGTCGACATCGTCGCCGAATGGGCAAAACAGAATGTCGGCGGCCGCACCTATGCACATTGCCTGCAACGGCCGTGGGCGGCGCAGACGCCTACCTTGCTTGCCTGGCTCAAGCGCTTTTCGCCGGCTTTGTTCGCCAGTATCGGAACTGTGTTCCTGTGCAAGGATTTCGTCGTCAACCGCCTGACTGGTGCGCGCAGCAGCGACACTTCAGACATGTCGGGCTGCGGCCTGCTGCAGATGCAGGACCGCCGCTACGAGCCGGACCTGCTTGCCGCCTATGGGCTCGGCGATTGCATGGACCTGCTGCCGCCAGTGCTGGAATCGGCCGACATTGCCGGTCATGTGAGCGCGGAGGTGGCGGCCCTGACGGGACTGCGCGCCGGCACGCCGGTCGTCGCCGGGCTGTTCGATGTCGTCGCCAGCGCGGTCGGTTCGGGCGTGACCAGAACCGGCGCCGCATCGGTTATCGCAGGGACCTGGAGCATCAACCAGGTCATTACCGACGAACCGATCCGCGACCCTTCGATCTTCATGCTGTCGACTTTCGACCGCCAGCGCTATCTGGCGATCGAATCCAGTGCCACCTCGGCCGCCAATCTCGAATGGATCGTTCGCGAATTCCTCGAACATGGTGGCGAAGCCGGCAAGTCGCCGTTCGAATTGTGCAGCGAACTGGTGGCGTCCGTCGATCCGAACAGCGACATCCCGATCTATCATCCCTTCCTTTACGGCTCGCAGCAGAATGGCCATGCGCGCGCAGGCTTCTATGGCATCGCCGGCTGGCACAGCCGAGCCCATCTGCTGCGTGCGCTGTTCGAGGGCGTTGCCTTCGAGCATAAGCGCCATGTCGAGACCTTGCACAGAGCGGGCGCTGATTTCGACCAGGTGGTGCTGTCGGGCGGGGGCTCGCGCAGCAGCGTCTGGCCGCAGATATTCGCCGATGTGCTCGGCGTGCCCGTCACCGTGGCGCGCAGCCGCGAAACCGGCGCGCTGGGAGCGGCGATCGCGGCGGGCACCGGCGTCGGCATTTTCGCGGACTACAGCGCAGGTGCCGCCGCCATGACGGCGGCCGCCCGACATTTTGTACCCAACGAGGCGGTTGCCGATGCATATGCGGGACGGTATCGACTGTACGGCGAGATCAACCAGGCGATGACCCCGATGTGGGAGCGCATCGCCGGACAGCAGGCGCGCACGTGACCGAAGATCCACCGTCCCCGTTCGGCAATTACGATTACGTCATCGTCGGCGCCGGTTCCGCCGGCTGCGTGCTCGCCAACCGGCTCTCCGCCGATCCGCGCAACAATGTGCTGCTGCTCGAGGCCGGGGGCAGCGACCGCTATCACTGGGTCGATATCCCGATCGGCTATCTCTTCTGCATGGGCAACCCGCGCACCGACTGGATGATGAAGACCGAGCCGGAAGCCGGTCTCAATGGACGCAGCCTCAACTATCCGCGCGGCAAGGTGCTTGGCGGCTGTTCATCGATTAACGGCATGATCTACATGCGCGGCCAGGCAGCCGACTACGATGGCTGGCGTCAGGCCGGCAATGCCGACTGGGGCTGGGATGACGTGTTGCCCTATTTCCTCAAATCGGAAGACTATCACGGCGGCAAAGGCGCCATGCACGGGAGCGGCGGCGAGTGGCGGGTCGAACGGCAGCGGCTTTCATGGCCGATCCTTGACGCCTTCCGGGACGCGGCCGAGGAACTCGGCATTCCGCGCACCGAAGACTTCAACACCGGCACCAATGAAGGCTCGGGCTATTTCGAGGTCAACCAAAGGAAGGGCGTGCGCTGGAACACGTCGAAGGCGTTCCTGCGTGGTATAGCGGGGCGCAAGAACCTGCGCGTGGTGCTCGGCGCGGAGACCGAACGGCTCGAATTCGACGGCCGGCGCGTCACCGGATTGGTTTTCCGCCAAGGCGGCCGCCTGCACCAGGTCCGCGCTGGACAGACGATCCTTGCGGCCGGCGCCATCAACTCGCCGAAGCTGCTCGAGCTGTCGGGGGTGGGCCGCCCCGACCTGCTTTCGAGCATCGGCGTGGATGTTCGTCACGCCTTGCCGGGCGTTGGAGAAAATCTGCAGGACCATTTGCAGATCCGCACCGTCTTCAAGGTCGCCAACACCGCCACGCTCAACCAGCGCTACCACAATCTGGTCAGCCGTGCGTCGATGGGGCTGGAATACGCGCTCAAGCGCAGCGGGCCGCTGTCGATGGCGCCGAGCCAGCTCGGCATCTTCGCCAGGAGCGATCCGCGTCTCGCAACCCCCGATCTCGAATACCATGTGCAGCCGCTGAGCACCGACCGTCTGGGCGAGCCGCTGCATCGCTTTCCCGCGGTCACCGTCTCGGTCTGCAATCTGCGCCCCGAAAGCCGGGGCACCGTACATATGGGTTCATCCGACGCGCGGGAGGCGGCGAAGATCCGCCCGAACTATCTTTCCACCGAGGGAGACCGCAGCGTGGCCGTCGCGTCGTTGCGCCATGTCCGCAGCCTGATGAAGGCCCGGGCGGTGGCGCGCTTTGCGCCGGAAGAGATGCTGCCCGGCACGCAGTATAACAGCGATGAAGAGCTCATCCGCAAGGCCGGCGATATAGGCACGACGATCTTCCACCCCGTCGGCACCTGCAAGATGGGTTCGGATACGATGGCGGTGGTCGACGACGGCCTGCGTGTTCACGGGCTTGGCGGGCTGCGCGTGGTCGATGCCTCGATCATGCCGACAATCGTCTCAGGCAACACCAACTCGCCGGTCGTCATGATCGCGGAAAAGGCAGCCGAGATGATCCTGCAAGAGGCCCGCTGACCGCCATCGGCTTCAAGCCGCGGCAACACCGCGCGATCGCCGTCTCTCGGCCGCCGCGAGCAGATCGACGAAGGTGCGCACCTTGGCGGGCCGGAACCGGGCCGGCGGAAAGACCGCGTGGATGCCGCCTGACGGCAGGCTCCAGTCGGCAAACACCGGCACCAGCCGCCCCTCGGCGATATCGTCGCTGACGCTATAATCCGGAAAGACGCCGAGCCCGATGCCGACGAGCACGCAAGCCAGGGCGGCGGGGCTCTTGTCGCACATGATGACCGGATTGAGTTCGGTCAGCACCGTCTCAGTGTCCCTGGAAAACAGCCATTGGCCGATGCCTCGCAACTGGGTGTTGCCGACCCAGGCCAGCGATCTTGCCTGGCGCGGCGTCACGTCGGGCGGCAGGCTCGCCGCGAAGCCAGGGCTCGCCACCACGATCTGCCGGATCGTCCCCAGGCGCCGCGCCTGGTTCGAGGAATCGGTGAGCCAGCCGACGCGGATGCCGAGATCGATCTGCTCGTCCACCAGATTGCTGACGGCGTCGTCGAAGATCGCCTCGACGCGCATATGCGGGTAGGTTCTGAGATAGGCGGCCATGACCGGAGCCACGATCTTGGTGCCGTAGTCGAGTGGCGCCGTCAGCCTCAGCGTTCCGCTCGGTTCGACGGCTCCGCGCGAGATTTCGCCATAGGCCGCCTCCGCTTCGCGCAGGATGATCATCGCGCGGTCATAGAAGAGGCGGCCCTCTTCGGTCGGCGTGACACGCCGGGTCGTGCGCTGCAGCAGCGTTGCGCCCAGCTCCTCTTCGAGCTTGCCGATCTGATGGCTGACCACGGCCTTGGCGACGCCAAGCCGGTCGGCCGCGGCGGTGAATGAGCCGGTTTCCATGACCGTGGTGAAGTAGGCGAGCCGATTGAGGTTCAGAAGTTCGGCCAAGCTGGCTGCCCTTTGTATGATCAGATCAGACAGTTTGTATAATTGGGCGCCATTTATCGCAAGGCTGCCGTCTGCCACATATGAGCGACGGCCTCGACGAGTCCGGTGGCCGGGCAGGAATGGCAGCGACTATGAGCAATTCAGAAGTGACCTATCTTTTCGATCCGCTCTGCGGCTGGTGCTATGGCGCCACTCCGATGCTCGACCGGTTGTCGGCCGCCGGCCTGAACGTCGAACTGCTGCCGACCGGCCTGTTTTCCGGCGCCGGCGCGCGTCCGATGGATGAAGGCTTTGCGGCGCATGCCTGGGCGAACGACCAGCGCATCGAGCGCCTGACCGGACAATCCTTCACGCCGGCCTACCGGCACAATGTCCTCAATGTCCGTGGGACCCTGCTCGATTCACATGCCGCCACACTCGGCATCAGTGCCGCTGGCCTGGAAGATCCCAGCCGCCGGCTTGCGGTGCTGAAGACGATCCAGCAT
>NZ_RZRK01000373.1:0-5884 GCF_003997835.1 Mesorhizobium sp. M7A.F.Ca.CA.004.12.1.1 | reverse complement strand
CCATAGTCTCGACATGGTTGCGCGGCAAGCATTGCCATGGTGCCAGCAAGCGCAATTCGAACGGCCTCGCTAACCCTTTGTTTACGAGCTCTTCACGACCTAAGTTTAGGCTTCGAGGCATCTTCGCCTGCTTGGGGAATGCCAGGACAAGGAAAGACTTAAGGATCATGCCGGGCGGTCGGTCTCATATTCTCGCGCTGCTTGGCGCCACGCTCGCGCTGATGCCGGGCATGGCGATCAGCGGTAGCGTGGACGTACGGGTCACCTCAGCCATTCCGATGCCAGGCGCGGCAATTGCGCTGCCAGACCTGCAGGATAGGACGCGACAGGCGCCCTTGCCTGACGTCGCCCCCCTGAAAAGCGGGCTGGATGCGTTGGCGGCGGGCGATAGTCCCCGCGCTCGTGGAGTGCGCAATGCCCTTCCGGCTCAGTCGCTCGACCAGCATATCCTTGCCTGGGCGATCGCGCTTTATGGCGGCGACAAGGTTCCGAGCGGCGATATCACTGCTGCGGCCAAGATGCTGCCCAATTGGCCGGGCACCGTCGCCCTGCGCAGGAACAGCGAGCGCGCACTCTATCGCGAGAACCCTGCCCCCGACATCGTTATCAGGGCGTTCGACGGCAGCCAGCCGCAGACATTCGAAGGTGTGATGGTTCTTGCCCGCGCCTATGTGGCGTCAGGCAATATCAAGGCGGCACGTTCGGTGCTGTCGCCCTTCTGGCGCACCGCGATCCTGGAGGCCAGGGACGAGGCGGCGCTGATCAAGGAATTCGGCAGCTTGATCCCGGCCACCGACCACCGTTTTCGCATGGAGCGCATGTTCTATGCCGACCGCGCGAATTCCGCCTTGCGCGTCGCCGGCCTGGCCGGCGCCCAGCAACTCGCCGAGGCCTGGGCGGCGGCCGACAAAGGCGACAAGAACGCGCCCAAGCTGCTGAAGGCCGTGCCGGCAATGCAACGTTCGGCCGGCTACTTCTTCGCGCAGGCCGAATATCTGCGCAAGCAGGAGGATTTTGCCGGGGCCGCCGCCATTGTGATGCAGGCGCCGACCGATCGCGACGCTCTCGTCGATCCGGATGCCTGGTGGGTCGAGCGCCGGGTGTTGTCGCGCGAACTGGTAGACCAGGGCGACATGAAGACCGCGTACAAGATCGTCGCCACACACGCCGCCGAAAGTGCCGCCAATGCGGGAGACGCCGAATTCCATGCTGGCTGGTATGCGCTGCGCGGCCTGAACGACCCAAAAACCGCGGCCAGTCATTTCGCTCGCATCGCGGACCTCGCCCAGGGGCCGATGACGCTGTCGCGCGCCTATTACTGGCTCGGCCGTGCCGCGGAAGTCGGTGGTCCGGGCAATGCAAAGGACTATTTTGCGCGCGCCGCTGCCTATGGCACGACATTCTACGGTCAGCTTGCCGCCGAACGCGTGGGCCGGCAGGCGCTGAACATCGCCTACCCCTCGCCAAGTGCAGCCGACCGGCAGAATTTTGCCGGCCGCGAGGCCGTCAGCGCCATCAAGCGGCTGCAGGAGGCGGGCTACGACCGCTATGCCGAGACGCTCTATCGCGACCTTGCCGGGCAGTTGACCAGTCCGGGCGAACTGGCGCTGCTGGCTGTCCTTGCGGAAAAGCAAGGGAACCATTTCATGGCGCTGAAAATCGGCAAGATCGCCGGGGCGCGTGGCATCGATGTCGGCGCATTGTCGCATCCGCTCGGCGTCATTCCCGATTCGGCCGACATTTCCGGCTCGGGCAAGGCCCTGGCCTATGCGATCGCCCGTCAGGAAAGCGAATTCAACATCGGCGCCGTGTCCAGCGCCGGCGCGCGCGGGCTGCTGCAGCTGATGCCGGGAACCGCAAGGCAACTGGCGAAGAAGGCCGGGCTGCAGTTTTCGCAAACACGGCTGACCACCGATGCCGGCTACAATGCGACGCTTGGCTCAGCCTTCCTCGGCGAACAGCTCGATCGCTTCAACGGCTCCTACGTGCTGACCTTCGCCGGCTACAATGCCGGCCCCAACCGAGCCAGCCAGTGGGTGGCCAGATATGGCGACCCGCGCGGCAAGGACATCGACGCGGTCGTCGACTGGATCGAGCGGATTCCCTACACGGAAACAAGGAGTTACGTTCAGCGCGTGATGGAGAATTACGAGGTCTACAAGATGCGTATTTCGGGCAAATACGACATTGTCGGGGATCTGGTGAACGGGCGGAGTTGAGGGGATAAGGACAGGCAAGCCAAAGGCTGGCGCTCTACGGCGCCCCCCTCTGTCCTGCCGGACATCTCCCCCTCAAGGGGGGAGATTGGATGTCACCTCGGCTTTCGCCAATTGTCAGCGTCAAAGAAATCGCGCCGCCAATGAAGCCACTGATCTCCCTCCTTGAGGGGGAGATGTCCGGCAGGACAGAGGGGGGCGCTGTCACTCCAACGTCTCCAAGATGGCATCCTTCTATTTGACCATCCCTACCCTCGCCTGTAGCAGTCGGGATGATCCGGTCAGGGGAACCCCTTTCAAATGTCAAACGACCCAGGCTTCTCCGACTTCTTCTACAGCGCACCGGATGGGCTGAAGCTCCATGCTCGCATCTACGGTGAGGCCAATAGCGGATCCTGGCCGGTTGTCTGCCTGCCTGGCCTGACCCGCAACGCCAGGGATTTTCACGAGCTGGCGCTCTATCTGTCGACGCATGCGGCAACTCCGCGCAAGGTAATCGCCTTCGACTACCGTGGGCGCGGGCAGTCAGCCTATGATCCCGACGCCAAAAACTACAATGTCGGCGTGGAGGCTGGCGACATCCTAGCCGGGCTGACGGCGTTGAACATCGGAGAAGCGGCCTTCATCGGCACCTCGCGCGGCGGGCTGATCATCCATGTGCTCGGGATGATGCGGCCATCGGTCCTGAAAGCCATTGTTTTCAACGACATCGGACCGCTGATCGAGACGGCCGGACTTGCCCATATCCAGTCCTATCTCGAGCGCGACCCGGCACCGAAAACCCGCCCAAAGGCAATTGCCGCCCAGCGCAGCGTGCATGGCGAAGACTTCTCCGCCCTTGCCGGCGCCGACTGGGACCGGATGATATGGGCTCTCTACCGCGAAACGGATGATGGGCTGATGCCGGATTTCGATCCGAAGCTGGTGGATACCGTGGCGAGCCTCGATCTGACGCAGAAGCTGCCTGATCTATGGCCTCAATTCGAGGCGTTGGCCGCCATCCCGTTGCTCGCCATACGTGGTGCCAATTCGAGATTGCTGTCCATAGACACGCTCAACCAGATGAGAGAGCGCCATTCCATGATGGAGACGATCACTGTCGAGGGCCAGGGCCATGCGCCATTCCTCGAGACCGGCAGCCTACCGGGCGACATAGCCGCTTTTCTCGACCAAGCCGAGCGGAAGAATATCCCGAAGTAAATCCCATGACCAAACAAGGTCACGGGATAGCTATGATAGTATAGGTGGAGATTCTTTAGCCTACTTGGCCTTTGAACTTTTCCGAGCCGCTTTCGGCGACTCCTTTGCGGCGGCGGCTGCCTCATCCTTCTTTTTCCGCTCTGCCGTCGGCGACGAAGGCGTCGTCACGGGCGAAGAAAACACGGAGCCTTCAGCGCGATTGCCGCCCGGCTGAGTCGATCGAGGTGTTTCCAGCACGATGACACAGCCATCGAGATCGTTGGTGGCCAGATGCGCGTAGCGCATGGTCATCGACAACGTCTGGTGGCCGAGCCACATCTGCACGCGCCTGATGTCGATGCCGCCCTGGACAAGGCGCGAGGCGCAGGTATGGCGCAGTATGTGCGGCACCACCTGGTCGTCTGCGCCAAGTCCGACTTCGGCCTTCGCGTCGTTCCAGATGGCACGAAACTGTGCCTGGCTAAGCTTTGTGAACGGTCCCTTGGGCCGACGGCCTTCGGTGGGCGGCAGTTTGATGACCTCCTTGACCCGCTCGGTCATCGGAATGGTGCGGCTGCGGCCGGATTTGGTGATCCAAAAGGAGACGCGATGCTCCTGGATATCGTTCCAGATCAGCCCAAGCGCCTCGCCGAGACGGCATCCGGTGTCGACCAGGAAGACGGAAAGCCTGTAGGCATCCTCGCTGCGGCTCTTGATGGCGGCGAACAGGCGCGCCTCTTCGTCCCTTTCGAGGAAGCGAATCCGACCCGCCCGCTCCTTCTGGCGGCGGAACTCGGGCAGGCTGTGGATATCTCCCATCTTGTGAGCCTTGCGCAGCAGTTTGCTGAGGGCAGCCATCTTTCGATTGATGGTTGCGTTGCTGTTGCCGCGCTGGCGCAAGGTGCCGATAAGGTTGTCCAGGGTACTTTGGTCAAAGGCGCTGAAACGCTCCCCAAGGAGGATCTCGTCTATTTCGCCGATGAACGAGCTGACATTATACTTATGCCGCCCATCATCCCATAATATGTCCCGATATGCTGAAAAAAGATCTCCGACCCGATGCGACTTTACTTCTCTAATCTTATTGTAGGTGTATCGAATCTTCGGACTTTGAGAAGAAAACATCGAAAAATGATCAGAGGACTCGCCCTCTTGAATCGCTTCGTTCGTCATCATTTGCCACACCCCCGAGTGGGATAGGTCAGCCCTACCCGCTTGGAAGCGTCCTTTCAAGAGATTTTAATCACGCAGTTGTGATTTCATCCGCCCATCAGCGGATCCCACGAAACCACTCCACGGATTTATTCAGCTACCGTTACCCCCATCCTTCTGTTTGCCTTGATCCAGTCGCGAAAACAAAAACAGCCCGGGCGTTGTGCGCCCGGGCTGGATTTCACCTGTAAGGAACCAGCCCTTAGAACGAGCGCTGGAAGCGGAGGATACCGCCGATGTTGCTTTCCTTGTCGGCGCTGGTCCAGTTGGACGCAGGGTAGCTGCCGGCATTGAGGTAGTCGACTTCGGCCGTGATCGTGAAGCCTGGAACCACGTCGTAAGCGATGTTCGCCGCGATGCCGAGGTTTTCGTCTTCATCATACGACACCTGGGCGTTGAACGAGGTCTTCTCGTTGAACTTGTAGGTGCCACCGCCCCAGACTGCCCAGTTGCCGCCCCAGAGCTTGTACATGCCGCGGCCACCGGCCGGGAGAGCATAAGTGCCGTCATTGTAGTTGTCGTCGGTGCCGTAGCCACCCATGATGAACAGCGAGAGTTCGTTCGAAACGTTGACGTCCAAGCGAACCTTGCCAGCGACTTCTTCATAGTTGCTGTCATACGACACAACGCCGGTGATCGCGCCCCAACCCTGCGTCCACTTCACACCGCCGACGACATGCGGAACGTAGCTGTCGATCGTGAAGTCGCCATAGCCTTCTTCGAGCGAGACGACGGCCGAGAAGCCGTTGCCTGCATCGAAGTAGTACTGGATGACATTGGTGTCGAAGCCGCCGTAGGGGACCAGCGTATCCTGGATGACGTTGCCGGCATAGCCGATGAACGTATCGAAGGCCGATTCGTCTTTACCGACACGGAGACCACCGAGCTGGATCCAGGCGAAGTTCAGCGAGACGCCCTTGTTGTAGGCGTTGCCAGAGTAGGTGTCGTCGCTAAATCTCGTGTTGCCGAAGTTGAAGCGGGTTTCGGTGTAGGTCTTCAACGTGCCGAGCTCGGTTTCCTGGCCGGTCCAGGTCTTCAGCGTGAAGCGGGCGTTCTTCTGCCAGGTATCGTTGACTTCACCGTCTTCTTTGTCCCGGGCCCAGGCACCATCGAACGAGCCGACGTCGCCAGCGCCGATATCATAACGGACATAGCCGCCGATGCGCAGGCAGGTTTCGGTGCCGGGGATGTAGAAGTAGCCAGCGCCGTAGACGTCGCAGATCTTGACGTATTCAGCGGGTTCCGGCTCGGCGACGACGACGGCGTCGGCGGCGCGC
>NZ_RZRK01000372.1:0-5886 GCF_003997835.1 Mesorhizobium sp. M7A.F.Ca.CA.004.12.1.1 | reverse complement strand
CCGCGGCGGCGCGGCTGGCCGCGGCCGGCTATCGCGTCTCGGGCGAGCGCGGAAGCGGACGCCATGAGGATTTCCGTGCCGGCGATGGCGAGCCGTTCGAGGAGGAGGCCTCCGACGAGCATGCCGCCCGGCCTTCGCTGTCGCCGCGTGAGGCGGAAGTGTTGGCGCTGCTGGCCGAGGGCGCCCCAAACAAGGTGATTGCGCGGCGGCTGAACATTTCGGTGCACACCGCGAAGTTCCACGTCGCCGCAATCCTGATCAAGCTCGGTGCGGCCAACCGCACCGATGCGATTGCCATTGCGATGCGCCAAGGGTTGGTGCTGGTCTAGTCATAAACCCTACGCTGCGTAACGCGGTGTCCAGCGTGTCGGGTCTTGCGCTGCGGTCGCCCGCCGCGCAAAGGTTTGCGCCTGTTGTGTTGCAAGGGAGGCGCAAGGAAATGTCGCTCAAGGGAAAGACGCTGTTCATCTCCGGTGGGTCGCGCGGCATCGGGCTGGCGATCGCGCTGCGCGCGGCGCGCGACGGCGCCAATGTGACGATCGCGGCCAAGACCGCCGAACCGCATCCGAAGCTGCCGGGCACGATTTATAGCGCTGCCGAAGAGATCGAGCAGGCTGGCGGCAAGGCGCTGCCTGTTTTGTGCGACATCCGCGAGGAGGCGCAGGTGGCCGAGGCGGTCGCCAGGACCGTGGAAAAATTCGGCGGCATCGACATCTGCGTCAACAATGCCAGCGCCATCCAACTCACCGGCACGCTGGAGACCGACATGAAGCGCTACGATCTGATGCATCAGATCAACACGCGCGGTACCTTCCTGGTCTCGAAAATGTGCATTCCTCACCTGAAGTTGGCGCAAAATGCTCACATCCTGAATCTGGCGCCGCCGCTCGACATGAAGGCCAAGTGGTTCAGGAATCACGTCGCCTACACGATGGCCAAGTTCGGCATGTCGATGTGCACGCTGGGCATGAGTGCGGAGTTCGCCAAGGACGGCATCGCTGTCAATTCACTGTGGCCGATCTCGACCATCGACACGGCGGCGGTGCGCAATCTGCTCGGCGGCGCGACGGTGGCGGCGATGAGCCGTTTGCCCGACATCATGGCCGACGCCGCGCATGCCATCTTCATGCGGCCGGCGCGCGAGACAACAGGTAATTTCTACATCGACGAGGAGGTGCTGCGCGCCGAGGGCGTCAGCGACTTTTCAGCCTATGCGCCAGGTGCGACCGGGCCTCTGGCCGGAGATTTCTTTGTCCCTGACGAGGTGTTTGCCCGCACGGACAGCAAGATCAAGAGCATCTACTAGATCCGCGTCATTGTGAGCGTCGAGCTAAGCCATCCGCCGTGGCTGAGCCACGGCAAAGCCTTGCTCACAAAGCGATAGGGCGCCAACCTGCCGGAGTGATTCAAGGTCCGGCAGGCGCTTGCTTACGCCTCATCCTTCTTGCCTTTGCCGAGGCCCATCAGCCGGTCGATATAGGCGAGCATGAGGGCCGAGACGACGAAGGCGAGATGGATGATGGTCAGCCACATCAGCTGGTCGGTCGTGTAGGTCGACGAGTTCAAAAACACCTGCAAAAGGTGGATGGACGAGATGGCGACGATGGTCGAGGCAACCTTGACCTTCAGCGAGCCGACATCGATGGTGCCCAGCCAGTGCACGCCACCCTCCTGGTCGTCGAAGCGGCTGACGAAGTTCTCGTAGCCCGAGATGATGACCATCACCACCAGCGAGGCAACCAGTGCGGCATCGATCAGGCCGAGCATCTTGAGGATGGTGTCGGTGTCACCGAGCGTGAACGCCAGGGTAATGAACTCATAAAGCTTCTTGCCGAATGACAGCGCATAGACGGCCAATGCCAGGGCCAGGCCGATATAGAAAACGACGAGCAACCAGCGTGAAGCGAGAATGATCGATTCGATGGCGAGTTCGAGACGCTTCATGGGATGATTCCGGCTGGTTATCTCTCAGACAATGGTCGTATTCGGCCACGCCGCCACCGTTTGCAAGACAAAAAACCCCGCCGAACAAGGTCCGGCGGGGTTCAATGCGTCCCGCTGGAGTCGGGACGGGGCAGGGAACGCCCAGCACCGAATCTGGGGTGGCTGGGCTCGCGATTCAATGAGCCGTGTCTAATGCCCGTACAATTCTTGTTGAACCCGTCACATCCACCCATCCCCGGCGGTGCCGGGGATGGGTGCTTCTCGTGCCGATTCCACAAACCGGGTCATGGTTTTGAAATCATGACCTAATTGTTGCTGGCGACCGGTGCCACCAGCGAGGTGATGCGGCGAATGCCGACGCGCCGGTTCTCGCGGTTCGGCGCCGACGTGTTGACCTTCAGATACTCCTCGCCATAGCCCTGCGTCGTCAGGTTTTCCGGCGGGATGCCGAAGGCGTTGGTGAGCGCTTCCGCCACTGATTCCGCGCGGCGATCGGAAAGGGCCAGGTTAGCCTCCGGTGTGCCGACCGCGTCGGTATGACCTTCGATCAGGAAGGTCTCGGCCGGGTTCTTTTTCAACAGCTTCTCCATGGCGGTGGCGACGCCCTCGAGCTTCTGCACCTCGGTGTCGGAGATCGAGGCCGAGCCGAATTCGAAGTTGAGCGTGTCGAGATCGACGCGCCGTGCGATGTCGCGCACGCGGGCCGAACGTTTGACCTCGTCGATCGAGTAGAGGCGCTGGACCTTCTCCACCGGTGGCTGTTCGAGGAAGGTGTAGTAGTCGTCCGGATCTTCGACATCCTCGGAGTCCAGAATGTACTCCTCGCGCGGGATTGTCAGCCGCATCGGCGGCAGGTCATCGCCTGGATCGCGCCAGTCGCTCTCATCCTGATAGTGCCGCTCGTCGACATAGCTCAGCACATATTCGCGTCCATCCGGCGCAATGCGCGAACGCTGGATGACGTCGCCATAGCGGTTGCGGATGGTGACGATCTGGACACCGTTGTCGCGCTCGACGATTTCCCGGGTGCGGTCGCCCGAGAGATCCTCATAATAGACGTTCCTGGCGCCGCGGGTCATGCGCGGGGCGTCATTGCTCTCGACGAATGTCTGGTTGTTGAACTGCAGGATGACGCGGTCGCCGAGCTCCCTGACGACGTCGACGCCTTTCGGACGCCGGCGGTCACGGACGTTCTCATCGGGCGCACGCTCTACGCGCGTGCCCTTTTCCTCGGTCACCGGCGCGATCTTCTCGGGCTTGATCTCCTGTTGTGCGGCCCTGTCGTCGGTGGGCGGCGGACCTTGGTCGATGGGAGCAGCCACCGGCTTGCGGCCCTGATCGCCACCTTGCTGGGCATTTTGCCCGCCATTCTGCTGCTCGCCATCCTGGGGGACGATCTTGTCGCCCTGCTTGCGGCCGCCCCTGCGCTCGGCGTCCTTCTGGCTGTCCAGGATGGGAGCGGCGTTTGGATCGGCCGGTGCTTCGCCTTGCACCGGGTTTTCGCCCTGTGCCGGTGCTGCCGTCTGACCATTGGCCGGTTGTTCGCCGGTGGCTGGCTGTTCGGCTGTGGCCGGCTGCTCGCCAACAGGTTTCCTGACACGCTTCTTCGTCGTGTCCTGGGGCTGCTCGCCCTGGGCCGCGGGCTGTTCGCCGGCAGGGACCGTCGCCTCTCCAGCGGGAGCCTCTTTCGGTGCCGGGGCGACTTCAGGTTGGGCCTGCTGGTCCTGCCTGTTCTTCTTGCGCGGCTTGGCCTGCTCGCCGGGCTGATTGTCGTTGGCCGGTTCCGCCTGGTTGGCCGGAGCCTGCTCGGTTTGCTGCTGCTGGTCGCGCTTCTTCCTGCGCGGCTGCTGTTCCTCGGCTGGCGCTGCCTGTTCGGCCGGCGCCTGCTCGGTCTGCTGCTGCTGGTCGCGCTTTTTCCTGCGCGGCTGCTGTTCCTCGGCTGGCGCTGCCTGTTCGGCCGGCGCCTGTTCGGTTTGCTGCTGCTGGTCGCGCTTTTTCCTGCGCGGCTGCTGTTCCTCGGCTGGCGCGGCCTGTTCGGCCGGCGCCTGCTCGGTTTGCTGCTGCTGGTCGCGCTTCTTCCTGCGCGGCTGCTGTTCCTCGGCCGGAGCGGCCTGTTCGGCCGGCGCCTGCTCAGCCTGCTGCTGCTGGTCGCGCTTCTTCCGGCGTGGCTGCTGCTCCTCGGCGGGCTGTTCGCTCTGGGCAGGCGCGGCCTGCTGTTCAGGCTCGGCCTTCTTGCGCTCGCGCTTCTGTTCGGGTTCCGCCTGCTGCTGTTGTGCGCAGGCTTCGCCTTCGGCGCATGCTGCTTGCGCCAGGATGAATGGGGCTGCCGTGCGCTGGGCAAGGCCGGACGCGACACTTCCCTGAAGCGGGAACGCGCCCAACGGCGCGGATGCCATAAGCAGGCCGAGTGCCGTGCCTGCCAGAATCCGTGGTTGGCGTTTCATCGAAATTCTCCTTGTGGGGTCCCATCCTTGCCGAAACCGATCTTGTGCCGATTGGTTCCAGTCTGGCACGGATAGAGGCCGTACGGGGCGATTGACCGACCTTTTGAAGGCAACTTCATGTCATTCACCTGGCGATAGCCGCAATTGCGACCATTGCCGCGCTTGACCTTGCCCGCGGCTGGGGCCACATCCCGGAAATGGAAACGCCATTCTGGAAAACCAAGGCGCTGGAGGCGATGAGCCCGGCCGAGTGGGAATCGCTGTGCGACGGCTGCGGTAAATGCTGCCTTTCGAAGCTTGAGGACGAGGACACCGGCGAGATATACTGGACCAGCGTCGGCTGTCGGCTGTTCGATGCCGAGACCTGCCGCTGTTCGGACTACGTCAACCGGCTGGCGCGCGTTCCCGACTGCGTCGGGCTGACGCCACAGAATGTGCGAACCATCAGCTGGCTGCCCAGCACCTGCGCCTATCGGCTGGTGGCCGAGGGCTGCGACCTCTACTGGTGGCACCGGCTGGTGTCGGGCAGCGCCGAGACCGTGCATGAAGCCGGCATCTCGATGCGCGGCCGGGTCAAGGCGAGCGAAACCGATCTTGCCGAGCCGGAAGACTATTTTGACTATGTACTGGACGAGGAGCCGTAGGACCAGCGGCGGTGAGCAAGAGCCTCGCGTTTGAAGACATTCGGCCAATCCGCGGGGTCGGAACCGGGCGCCGAGTCAGGCGTTCTGGCCTTCACCGAGGGCTGGGGACGATGGCGAATGGCGGGAACTTTCCTTTTCCCGCCATATGAACCGGAGATGAACGGCAGGTTCGTAAAGAGTTCAGACAGGCAAGCGCATTCTCCCCTCATCGGTTCACAAGGGGCGAAGGCCCGCAAAAAGGAGAGAAGACGATGTTCAACACGATCAAGACGGCAGCCCTTTCGGCCCTGGTCGGTCTCGGCACGCTGGCGGCCGTTCCTGCTCACGCCGACAGCCTCTATCTCGGCTTCGGCAACAACAACGACCCGCGTTTTGGCGTCTATACCGGTGACGACGGTTATCGCCATCGCCGTGACGAGCGCCGTGGCAACTGGCGCCGTGGCTGCTCGCCGGACCGCGCCCTCGACAAGGCCGAACGCATGGGCCTCCACCGCGTCCGGATCGTCGACGTCAGCCGTCGTACGGTGAAAGTGGCGGGCCGCCAGGATGGCGACCGCGTCGTCGTCGTGTTCGCCAATGAGCGCGGCTGCCCGGTCATCTATCGCTAAGCTTGGGTTTGGCGGACCCTAGAGGCTGATCTTCTGCGAAGATCAGCCGGGAGACGCGATCTTCTGCGAAGATTGGTCTGGACTAGCCGAGCCCTTTTCCGTTTGAAGGGTGTGGCTCGAAAAAACCCGCGGGAGCAATCCCGCGGGTTTTTCATGCACGCCATTGGTTGATGATTGCCGTGGCCAGGCTCAGCCACGGATCGTCAGAGCCGCTTATTTCAGTTCGAAGGTGACGGTGACCTGCAC
>NZ_RZRK01000371.1:0-5889 GCF_003997835.1 Mesorhizobium sp. M7A.F.Ca.CA.004.12.1.1 | reverse complement strand
CTGGCCGACACCAAGAGCTGCACGCTGGAAGGCGGCGTTGTCGGCGACGAAGCGGCCGGCACCATCACCATCAACATCACCAAGCCGGATGCCGCTCGCGTAGTCGGCGTCGATATGAGGGAGCGGATTGGCGACGAGGTCGCGCACGACGAGCGTGTTCGACGGATCGGCGGCGACGAGCTTTTCAGCGAATTCGGTAGCGATGCGGGTCGAATGGGAGGCGGCGCCGCGCGGGCTCGAAGTGATGAGAAGAATGGACATTTTGGGCTCTCCAGCGGTTGGAATGATTTGTCCCGCCAGATATGGGACTTTCGATCCATTCAATAAACTGGTATACTTTCTATACGATCCATCTATAAGTTAGATATCACGATGCGGCCCAATCCGACGCTCGATCAACTTCAGATCTTTGTGACAGTCGCCGAAGCCGGCAGCTTCTCGGCCGCCGGCCGCAGGCTCAACCGGGCACAGTCCGTCATCAGCTACGGCATAGCCAATCTCGAGGCGCAGCTGGGGCTGAAACTGTTCGAGCGCGAGGGTACCCGCGAGCCGCAACTGACCGAGATCGGCCGGGCGATGCTGGAGGATGCGCGGCGCATGATCGGTGTGCTGCAGCGCATCCGCTCGCGCGTCGACGGCCATCATCAAGGGCTCGAGGCTGAAGTCGCGCTGTCGGTCGACGCAGCGTTGCCGTCGCCGGTGCTGGTGCGGGTGCTGAAGGCGTTCGAGGCGCAGTTTCCGACCGTGATGCTGCGCCTGCATATCGGTACGCTCGGCCTGATCCCCGATCATGTCGTCAGCGGGCAGGCCGACCTTGGCATTGGCGGCCTGCTGGGCGATGTCGATGTGCATCTCGTGCGCATCGGCTTCATGTCGATCGTGCTGGCCGCCGCGCCCAGCCATCCGCTGGCCCTGCTGCCGAAGCCGGTGGCGATCGAGGATGCGCGCGAACACACGCAGCTTGTCGTCACCGACCAGTCGGAGCGCACCAAGGGGCGCGACTTCGGCGTCTTCGCCTACCGCACCTGGCGGCTGACGGATGTGCGCACCAAGCATATGCTGATGCGCGAGGGGCTGGGTTGGGGCGGGCTGCCGCGCTGGCTGATAGCAGACGACCTGGCGAGTGGCCGGCTGGTCGAAATCGACCTCGAATCCTTCAGGGAGGTGAGTTCGCCGCTGTTTGCCATGCACCGCAACGATCGCAGCCCGAAGCCCGCGGCGGCCTGGCTGATCGACCAGTTCAAGCGCCAGCTCGGCTGCTTCAACGAGTTCGAACCGGGCGAGGTGCCTGAGGAAGAGACAGGCCATCGATCAGTGCCATGAGCACGGCGCGGTAGTCCTGAGCTGACGCACCGGCCTCGATGGCCAGGGCGGCACGATCGAAGGCGGAGCCGAGCAGCGCGGTCAGCGCGTCGGCCGGCAATCTCGTCATCGTCTGCGCCCGCATCGCCGCGACCAGCCCTTCGCGCAGCGAACGGTTGCCGTGGCGGTTGTCGATCGCGTCCATGACGGCGCGGCCAAGCACGGCCGGGCCGTCGAGCAGCAGCAGCCGCGTGCGGCCGGGCGCGCGCATCGCAGTGAGATAGGCGTCGGAGCCGGCAATGAGCGCGTCGCGGGCATTGAGCGATGGCGGCGAAGCGCGCTCGATCTCCTCAGCCACCGCCATCGCCTCCTGCTCGACCACGGCGGCAAACAGCGCCTGCTTGTCGGCGAAGTGATGGTAAAGCGCGCCGCGCGTGACGCCGGCGGCAGCGACGATCTCCGGCGTGCCGGTCTCGGCATAGGATTTTTCGGTGAACAGCTTTCGTGCCGCGGCAATCAGGTCGGCGCGCGTCGCCTCGGTGCGGTCACGGTTGGAACGACGCGCGGAATCGCGTTGCATACATGCAGCCTGTATGTTAAATGAAGTTACATGCAGACTGTATGTTAATCGACGGGAGAAGGAAAGATGAAGACGACGAGCTATTACCCGGTGCTGATGACCGGCGACGTCGCCGGCACGACGGCGTTCTATATCGAGCATTTTCGCTTCCAGCCGCTATTCGAAAGCGACTGGTATGTGCATCTGCAATCGGTGGAGGACAGAAGAGTCAATCTCGGCATCGTCCAGGGCGATCATGAGACGATCCCGGAAGAGGGGCGCGGCCGCGCGTCGGGCCTGCTGATCAACTTCGAGGTGAGGGACCCGGATGCGGTCTATGAACGGATCGTCGCGGCCGGGCTGCCGATCCTGCGCTCTCTACGCGACGAACCCTTCGGCCAGCGCCATTTCATCACGCGGGATCCCAATGGCGTGCTGATCGACGTGATCAAGCCGATTCCGCCGAGCGAGGCGTTTCTGGCGCAGTACGCGGAGGGGGCGGTGGGCACCTGAACGATGTTTTCGTGTTGGCTGTTTCCTACGCAATTTATGATCATCCGGTAATGCCAAGCCGAGAAAGGTTTGATTTCTGAGCAGATGTGCGATGCAATCATGCGAGTGCAGGTGGCGAGCGGACCATTGAATGACCGAAGATCTTGTCGATCGAATTTATGAAGCGGCGTTCGTCCCCGATTTATGGCCAGACGTCTTCGACAGGTTGAGCGAACTGTCGAACTCGGCCGGAGGCGGTATGGGTTTATTCGATGATCGGCTGGACCCGATGCTCATCGCGTCGGACCTGGTCCGGCCGATACTGGAGGGCATCTCTGCGGAAGGCGGGTTCAAGAGCAGCAGTGTCTCCCAACTCCTGCTGACGCTGCCCCCACCCTCGGAATTCGTCTACGACGCGGATTACTTCCCCAAGGAGGCGCTCGAGAACAATCGGACGCGGCTCGACCGGACGCTGCCATTGGGAATCGGTGGCGAAGTCGGTACGTTCATATCCCTGCCTACAGGCGAAGTTCTGTTGTTTACGATGGAGCGTTGGCTGACCAATGATCGGCCATCCCGAGACGAATTGGACCAGCTCAACCGCATGAGGCCACATTTGGCGCGCGCCGGCCTGATTGGTGCGCGCCTGCGGCTGGAACGAGCGCGCGCTACGACTACGGCGCTTGCGGCGATCGGCCTGCCGGCCGCGGTGATGACGAGCAGGGGACGCGTTCTGGCGACCAATCAACTGCTTGACGCTCTGCCCCTTGTGTTCGTGCCGACGGCCCGTGATGGGCTCGCCCTTGCCGATGCCAAGGCAAACAAGTTGTTTCAGCAGGCGATTGCAAGCGGGACTGGTGACGCTGCGTCGGGTCGCTCCGTGCCCATAGCGCCAAGCGAGAATAGCGAGGCCATGATCGTTCACCTCATCCCTCTTCGCCGTCTGGCGCACGAACTTCTCTCAGGCGCCGACATACTGATCGCAGCCACGGCTCTCAACCCGACGAATCTGGTGCCTTCGCCGACCATCCTGACGGGCCTTTTCGACCTCTCGCCGGCCGAGGCGCGATTGGCGGCGGCATTGGCATCGAGGGATAGCCTTGGTGTGGCGGCGACAAGCGCCAACATCACCTATCGCACGGCCAGCACGTATCTTGGTCGTATCTTCGACAAGACAGGCACGCATCATCAGGCGCAACTCGTAGCTCTCCTGAAGGGAGCCTATGTCGCCGTTGCTCCCTCGAAGGGGGAGTGAGCAACGGCGGCCTTAAAGTCTTTGTGTTGATACATGTCGTTGTCCCAGAACCGCGGCACACTTCTGGGTGACTGCACTAGCTTCGCGCAACCGGCATCACCGTCACCTGGCTGACGCCGGTGCGGCGCACCACGGTGCATTGTGTCTCGCGGCCGATGCGCTCGGCGTCGAGCACGCGCACCAGGTCGTCGACGCCGGTGACCGGGCGGCCGTCTATTGCGGCGATGATGTCGCCCTCCTTCAAGCCGGCCTTGGCCGCCGGGCCATCCTTCTCGACGCTGCGCAGCCGCACCGCTGTATTCGTCGACACTTGCGACAGGAGCGCGGCGCGTCGCGGCAGATTGACGGTGTCGGCCGAGACGCCGATGAAGGCGCGGCGCACGCGGCCGAAGCGGATGATCTCCGAAATGACGAAATTGGCGGTGTTGGAGGCAACCGCGAAGGCGATGCCTTGCGCGCCATGGATCATGGCGGTGTTTACGCCGATGACCTCGCCGGCCGACGATACCAGCGGTCCGCCGGAATTGCCGGGATTGAGCGCTGCGTCGGTCTGGATGACGTCGTCGATCAGCCGGCCGGTGGAGGCGCGCATCGAGCGGCCGAGCGCGGAGACGACGCCGGAGGTGACGGTCCATTCGAAACCGAGCGGGTTGCCGATTGCAATGGCGATCTGGCCGCGCCGCAGCCGCTTGGAATCGCCCAGCGGTGCGACGTCGGCAAAGCTGCCGTCGGCGCGCACCAGCGCGATGTCGGTGTCGGGATCGCGGCCAAGAACACGCCCTTCTCTCGAAGCGCCGTCCGGCATCGAAACGCGCACCGTCCTGGCATCACCGACGACATGGAAGTTGGTGACCACCAGCCCGTCCGGCGCAATGACGAAGCCGGAGCCATGGCCGCCCTGACCGCCAACGCGCTCGATGCGGCAGACGGCCGGACCGATGCGGTCGACCGCGTCGGCAACCGTCGTCGAATAGGCGTCGAGCAACGTGTCATCGGTTTGGAATTTGGCGACGGCGACGGCCATGGGAGGGCTCCGTGTGTTCAGGCTTGATCGTGACTATATGTGCGGAGCGGCTGGAACCGCAGCGACCTGACCAGATGGCCAGTCAAACCGGCAACTAGCCGTCAGGCGAGTACCCGCGGACGCGCTGTCGAGCGATATCTGGGGCATGGATGAACCCAGGAGACCATTAATGAGCGATTTCAATCTGAGCGCGTTTTCGCAAGCCGTCGCCGATCTCGCCGCCAAGGCCGCGCCGGCAACGGCTGGCTTCGCTACGCATCATCACCGCACGGCAAGCGCCTTCCACTGGCGTGACGGCTATTTCGTCACCGCTGAAGAGGCTGTCGAGGCCGGCGAGGAGATCGATCTGGTGTTGGCCTCGGGGGAAACGGTGAAGGCCGAGCTGGTTGGCCGCGACCCTTCGACCGGTGTTGCCCTGCTGAAGCCGGCGGAGGCCGTCAGCGCCGCGCCGCTGGCCAAGGCCGATGCGGTGCGGCCGGGCAACATCGCCATTGCCATCGGCAGCAGCGACGGTTCGGCTTTGGCTGTTTCGGGCTCGGTGGGCGAAGTCGGCCCGGCCTGGCGCTCGATGCGCGGCGGCACCATCGACCGGCGCATCAATCTTGCCGTCGGCGCCGGCGGCCGTTTCGAGGGCGGCCCGGTTCTCGACGCCAAGGGTGCGCTGATCGGCATGCTGTTGTTCGGACCGCGTCACCGGGCGCTGGTCATGCCTTACGAGACGATCGAGCGGGCGGTCGCGACCTTGCGCGAAAAGGGCCATGTCGCGCGCGGCTATCTCGGCGCCGGCCTGCACCCGGTACGAGACCGCGACGCGCAGGGCGCAATGGTGATGAGCCTCGATGACGAGGGTCCCGCCAAGGCCGCCGGTCTCTCTCTTGGCGATATCATCGTGGCGTGGAACGGTGAGGCGGTGCACGGCCCGCGGGACCTGATCCGCAGGCTCGGACCCGACAGTGCCGGCGCTTCGGTGACGCTCGGTGTCGTGCGCGGCGGCGAACAGCGCGATGTCGTGCTGACAATCGGCGAAAAGCCGCTGAGCTGAGGGCATCCATGGACACGCTCACCAGCGACAGGATCATGCATGACGGTGCCGTCTCGCGGCGGCTGGTGGTGCTGATTGCGCTTGGCGATGCGTCACGCGCCGAGCGCCTGGCGGCCTCGCTGGCCGCGAGCGATGACCTGCTGCCGGTCGTGGCCGGCGGTGGAAGAGCCGACGTCGCCATCGTTGACGACAGCATTGGTGATGGCGTGCCGGCC
>NZ_RZRK01000370.1:0-5901 GCF_003997835.1 Mesorhizobium sp. M7A.F.Ca.CA.004.12.1.1 | reverse complement strand
TAGCCAGAACCGCATAACCTACATTGTACATCTCGTTGGCCTCCTTGCTGATCGACCAGTCGAGCAGCGTTTTGGCGGCTTCGAGATTTTTCGTTCCCGCAACGATCGCGGATGCCTCCATGTCCCAGCCGATGCCTTCGGACGGGATGACGATATCGAGGGGAGCGCCCTCCTTCTTCGATTTCGCGGCGCGGAACTCGAACGAGATGCCGATTACGGTTTCACCGGCGGCGGCCATTTTGCACGGCTTCGAACCAGAATGCGTGTAGGCATCAATATTCTGATGCAGGGCATCCATATAGGCCCAACCATCCTTCTCGCCGAACAACTGCAGCCAGCTCGATACATCGAGGAAGCCGGTGCCGGACGAGGCCGGGTTCGGCATCACGATGTGACCCTTGTATTCCGGCTTGGTAAGATCTTTCCAGCTGGTCGGCTCGGCGAGGCCAAGCTTTTTGCCCTCCACGGTGTTGAAGCAGATCGAAGCCGCCCAGGCGTCCATGCCAACCCAGGCCGGTGGCGTGTCCTTGTCGACAAACTTCGGCTTGAGCAATTCGACGCCTTTTGGCGCGTAGGGCTCAAGCATGCCTTCGGTCTTCAGCACCAGAAGCGATGTAGCGGCAAGGCCCCAGACAACGTCGGCCTGCGGATTGTCCTTTTCGGCCAACAGCTTGGCGGTAACGACACCCGTGGAGTCGCGGACAAAGTTCAGTTTGATGTCGGGATGGCTCTTTGTGAAAGTCTCGGCGTAGCGGGCGAGATCTTCGGCTTCAATGGCGGTATAGACTGTCAGTTCGGAGGTTTCGGCAAAGGCGGCGGATGACATCAATGCCGCGGCGAAGGCCATTGCGATAGTTGCGTTGCGCGATTTCATGCTCAGTTCCCCTTTGATTGTTGGCACATTCTGCGATGCACTGTGACGATCGCGCCGGTGGACATTGCGGCCCTGTAGCGCTTGTGGATGTCGTCGTTGGGTCAACTCTGGGGATTGGTGATCGATAAGTAAAATCTATTTATTTTATGACAGGCAAACTTCTACTGATAGTCGTCATGGAACTGTCGCATGCCTGTTGCGGCCGCTATTTCGCGCTTGCGAAAGCCCACGATTGGCACGGAGACGGTTATGGTCAGCCGAACGAAACGCCCGTTGTCTGTGCCCGCAAACGCGGGTCGGACGAGCGGACAGTCACCACCAGATCGCCCCCCCTCGCCCGCAAGCCCGCGTCGATTTCGGGGCATTCGAGCTCGCGGTCGGTGCGCACGGCCTTCATGGTCAGGCCGCCAGCACGGCGGTCTCGAGGATGTCGAGCGCACGATCGAGATCAGCTTTCGAAATGACCAGCGGCGGCGACAGCGTCAGCACATTGCCCTGGCTGACCTTGAAGCTCAGCCCCTGCCCCAGGCAAGCATAGAAGACGCGTTCGGCGAGATCGCGCGCCGGCTCGCGCGTATCGCGATCCTCGACGAGCTCGACGCCGACCATCAGTCCCCTGCCCCTGACGTCGCCGACATGGGGCGAGCGCGCCATCAGGTGCTGCATACGCTCCAGCATGTGCCGGCCAAGTTCGGCCGCGCGTTCGACCAATCCTTCCTCCAGGATGATGTCGATCGTCGTCAGTGCGGCGCGGGTCGTCACCGGGTTCTTCTCGTGGGTGTAGTGGCCGATCGCGAAGCCACCGGTGACGTCGAGGTCGCGGCGCGCGATGACGGCGGCGATCGGCAGGATGCCGCCGCCGAGCGACTTGCCGAGGACGACGATGTCGGGCGTCACATCATCATGCTCGTGGGCGAAGAATTTTCCCGTCTTGCCCAGCCCGGTCGGGATCTCGTCGAAGATCAGCAGCGTGCCGTGCCGGTCGCAGGCTTCGCGAACCCGCTTCCAGAAACCGGGCGGCGGCGGGTTGGGCGTCGCCCGCATCGGTTCTGCGACGACCGCCGCCACGTCCTGTTCGCGGCCGAGCACATAGGCGATCATGTTGGCGCAAGCGAGCCCCGAGGTTTCGAGGGAATCGTGGCCATAGGGACAGCGATAGCCGTCCCAGGGTGCGACGTGCTCGGTGCCGGTCATCATCGGGCCTGATATGTGCGAGCGGAAGGTCGCCTCGCCGCCGACGCTTGCAGCGCCGAAGCCGGCCCCGTGGAACGCATCCCAGAACGACACCGTCTTGAAGCGGCCGGTCGCGGCGCGGGCGATCTTCAGCGCGACCTCGATGGCATCCGAACCACCGGTGGTGAACAGCACCTTGCCGAGATCGCCGGGCGCCAATGCCGCCAGCTTCTCCGCCAGCTCGACGGCGGGCTCGCAGGTAAAGCGGCGCGGCGCAAAGCAGAGCTCATCGAGCTGCTTTTTGATCGCCGTGACCAGCCTTGGATGGCCGTAGCCGAGGTGATGCACGCTGTTGCCGTGGAAATCCATGAAGCGGCGGCCAGCGGTGTCCTCGATCCAGATGCCTTGCGCCTTCGCGATGGTCGAAAGGCAGGGGCTGGACAGACTCTGGTGCATGAAGGCAGCCGCGTCGCGATCGAGCAAGCCGCGGATCCGCGGATCGTCCTGCCCGGCATCCCATCGGCCGCGAGCCGCTGTGGTGTTGGAATCGCCTTCGGTGTGCACAAGCTCTTTGATCGCGGCCATCATGGTCTCCGAAACGCGAATGAGGGAGCGGCGAACGCTCCCTCGGTTGTCTTATCCGTCAATGCCGCCCGGTCAGGACCAGGGCAGCGAAAATGTCTTCACATTGGTGTAGCTCTTCATCGCCTCGATGACGCCTTCCTTGTAGCCATTGCCCGAATCCTTGATGCCGCCGAAGGGCGACATCTCGATGCGGTAGCCCGGCACTTCCCAGATGTTGACGGTGCCGACCTGAAGGCCGGCGATGTATTTCTGCATGCGCGGAAAAGAGTTGGTGCAGACGCCCGACGACAGGCCGAAGGCGGTCGAGTTGGACAGTGCGATCAGCGCATCATCGTCGTCCGGCGCGCGAACGATCGGGATGATCGGGCCGAACGTCTCCTCCATCACCAATTCGGATGTGTGAGGAACGCGATCGACAACGATCGGCGGCAGCAACGCGCCCTGACGACCCGGATTGTAGAGGATTTCGGCGCCCTGCTCGGCGGCCATGTGGACGCGGGCTTCGAACAGCGCCGCCGCCTTCTCGTGCACGACGGTGCCAAGGTCGGTCGAGCGGTCCATCGGATCGCCGAAGCGGATTTTTTTCGCCCGCTCCAGCACCAGCGGCACGAAGCGGTCGGCGACGCTTTCCTGAACCAGGATGCGCTTGACCGCGGTGCAGCGCTGGCCGGAGTTCTTTGTCGCGCCGGCGACGGCCAGATCCGCGGCTCTGGCCAGATCCTCGTCGGAGAGATCGTTGAGGATGATCAGCGGGTCGTTGCCGCCGAGTTCCAGCACCTGGCGCTTGTAGCCGGCGGTGCGGGCGATCATCTTGCCGACCGGCACGCCGCCGGTGAAAGTGATCAGGTCGATATTGTCGTTGGTGATCATCTCGTTGCCGATGTCTGCGGGCCAGCCGGTCACCACCGACAGCATTTCGGGCGGCAGACCGGCTTCATAGAGAATGTCGGCCAGGAGAAGCGCCGTCATCGGCGTCAATTCGGTCGGCTTGACCACCACGCAATTGTTGGTGGCGATCGCCGGCGCCACCTTGTGCGAGACCATGTTGAGCGGGTGGTTGAACGGCGTGATCGCCGAGATCGCCTTCAACGGCTCGCGGGTGGTGAAGATCTTGCGCGCCTTGCCGTGCGGGGTGAGGTCGCAGGAGAAGATCTGGCCGTCATCCTGGATGCACATCTGCGCCGACAGCGTGAACACGTCATAGGCACGGCCGACCTCATAGAGCGAGTCCGTCTTGGAGATGCCGAGCTCGAGCGTGATGAGATCGGAGATTTCTTCGCGGCGCGACGCCAATGCCTCGGCGGCGCGGAACAGGATCTGCTGACGCTCGTAGCGCGTCAGCTTCGATTTGTAGCTGGCGGCGATCTCGAATGCTTTTCGCGCGTGCTCGGCACGCCCGGCCGGCACGGTGCCGATAACGGTGTCGTTCCAGGGGTAGCGCACCTCGACGACGCCGTCGGCATCAACTTTCTTGCCGGCAATGCGCATCGGCTCGTGGCGGACTTTGATGGAAGGGTCGAGTTTGGTCATGGGTTCTGCTCCAGCAGATTCTTGGGTACGTCGCGGGGTCGACACTAGCGCTCAGCCCGCCAGTGCCGCCGCCATTGTGGCGTAGTAAAAGGCGTCGAAGTTTCTCAACACAGGTTCATCAGGCAATTCCGGCAGCACACGATTGACGATGAACGGCACCTCCTGCTCGGTCAGCCCACCATGCGACCGTAGCGGTTCGTTCAGAGCCGCCAGGTCATGGCGATGTTCTGAGGTGCCGATCGTCTTGTTCTCGGTCGAGATCAGCACGATGTCGCCGATGCGATCTGCCGGCAGCTCAAAGCGCTCGCACGCCGTCGGGCTGTCGACGACCAGCATGATGCCGTCGATCTTCGCCAGCCGGGCCATGATGCCGGCCTGATCTGCGCCATCAGGCAGATAGGCGGTGGCAAACGAGCCGAGCGCGCCGTGATGCACGACATAGGGGTCGGTGATCGGCAGGATGACGCGGGCGGCGTCCTTGCCCAGCCACTCGTCGAGAAGGTCCTGGACATAGACGACGTCGGGCGAACCGTCCGCCTTGTGCTTGGGCTTCATGCCATGGTCGGCGGTGACGACGATCGCCGCGCCAAGCGCATCAAGCTCGGTCAGGTATTTGTCGAACATCTCGTAGAAGGCGTTGGCCTGCGGCACGCCCGGCGCGTATTTGTGCTGCACATAGTCTGTGGTCGTCAGGTACATGATGTCGGGACGGAACTCCTTCAGCAGCTGCACACCGGCGGCAAAGACGAATTCCGACAGTTCGGCCGAATAGACCTCCGGCACGGGCAGCCCAAAATGTTTCGAGGCATTGTCGATGCCGTGCTCGGCCCTGGTGGTGGTGTCGGATTTTTCCGCCGAAAAGCACAGCGCGCGGCCTTCATCGAAGGCAAGGCCCTTGCCAAGCAAGGCACGCAGCTTGTCCTTGGCGGTGACCACGGCGACCTTGGCGCCGGCATCGTAGAAGGCCTGGAAAATGGTCGGCGCGCGCAGGAAGCGCGGGTCATTCATCATCACTTCCTTGCCGGTCTCGCGCTCATAGAGATAGTTGCCGCAGATGCCGTGCACCGACGGTGGCCTTCCTGTGGCGATCGACAGATTGTTGGGGTTGGTGAAGCTCGGAATGACAGAGTGCGCAAAACGTACGGTGCCCTTCTGCTTGATCCTGACCAGCGCCGGCATCAACCCGGCCTCGATCGCCTCATCGAGATAGGCCGGCTCGCAGCCGTCAAGGCAGATGGCGATGGCCGGCACACGCGGCCAGGCGTAGGTGCGGCCGTTGACCGCGACGTTGATGGGAGACATCTGGTTCATCTGATATCCTCGAGATCGGCCGCTTCAGGCGGCGAGTTTGGCGCGTTCGGCGAGTGCCGCGGCGGGTGGAGCGGCGGTGTCGACGCCCATTTCATGAAGCGAGAAGGCCGCCGCCTCGACGACGCGGCGCATGACATGTTCGTCCATCTGGCCGATGCAGCCGACGCGGAAGCTATCGACGGCGGTCAGCTTGCCCGGATAGATGATGAAGCCCTTGTCCTTCATCAGATCGTAGAAGCGGTCGAAGGCGAAACTGGCATGGGCCGGGTTGAAGAAGGTGACGATGATCGGCGACAGCCAGCGATCCCCGAGCAGTGTCTCGAAACCGAGGTCGCGCATGCCGGCCACCATGACGTCGCGGTTCCTCGTATAGCGAGCGCCACGGCCGGCGACGCCGCCTTCGGCCTCGTGCTGGCGCAGTGCTTCGA
>NZ_RZRK01000036.1:0-16101 GCF_003997835.1 Mesorhizobium sp. M7A.F.Ca.CA.004.12.1.1 | reverse complement strand
GGTATGGCCGTTGCCGGGTTTCCTGCCCGACTATTTTGCCGGCTTCGCCCACGCAGCCGAGGCCACCGACGCCAGATCGGTGCTGAACAACATCCTGCCCTATGCGCGGCAGGCTTTCGCCGAGGGCGATCCCATTCGGCGCCTGCAACTGCTGGCGCGAGCCTTCCTCAAGACCGATGGCGACGCCTACGACCCGGCAAAGGCCTTCAGGAAGGCCCTGGTCGACCGGCTGCCGGATCTGGCGGAGCGCTATCTCTCGGCCGCCAATGCCATCGTCGAAACCACCGACCGGCTGGCCCTGTTCCGGATGCTGGAGGGTACAAGAGCGGCGCTGACCATCGCCGACTGGCTGATCGCCCGCTACGAAATGCTGAAGCGCAGCCGCGGCTTTCTCGATTTCAACGACCTGATCACCCGCACCGTCAACCTGCTGGCGCGGCCAGACGCCGGCCCCTGGGTGCAATACAAGCTTGACCAGGGCATCGACCATATCCTGCTCGACGAGGCGCAGGACACCAGTCCGGACCAATGGGAAGTGGTGAAACGGCTGGCGGAAGAATTCTTTGCCGGCTTTGGCGCGCGCGACAGGGTCCATCGCACGGTCTTCGCGGTCGGCGACGAGAAGCAGTCGATCTATTCGTTCCAGGGGGCTGCCCCGGACTCCTTCGCCGACAGCCGGCTGTTGTTCGCGGGACGGGTGCGTGACGCCGAGGCGTCCTTTGCCGATCTCAAACTGACCTGGTCGTTCCGCTCGACCGACGACGTTCTTACCGCGGTCGACCGCGTCTTCGCCGACGCGAGCGTGCGGCGCGGCATCAGCCATGATCCCGATCCGCTGCGCCACCAGGCGATCCGCACCGACGCACCGGGCTATGTCGAGGTGTGGCCGTCGGTCGGCGCCGATGTCGTCGATGAGCCCGACGACTGGACGCAAGCCATCGACCATGCGCACGCGCCGGCGGTGCGCGTGGCTGAGAACGTCGCCGCCACAATCGCCGGCTGGATCGGCAGTGGCGAAATCATCGAAGGCCGGGGCAAGCGGCTGCGGCCGGGCGATGTGCTGGTGCTGGTGCGCAAGCGCGACCGCTTCGTCCATGCGCTGACCCGCGCACTCAAACGCCGCGACATTCCGGTTGCCGGCGCCGACCGGCTGAGCCTGCCTGGACACATCGCGGTCAAGGACCTGATTGCGCTCGGTCATCTCCTCATCCAGCCGCAGGACGATCTGTCGCTTGCCGCCGTGTTGCGCAGCCCGATCTTCGATCTGCCGGAAGAGACGCTTTTCACGCTCGCCGCGCAGAGGCCGTCCGGCTTGTCGCTGATCGCGTCGTTGCGACAGCACGCCGGCGAAAGCGAGAGACTGGCGAAGATCGTCGCCCAGGTCGACATCTGGACGAACGAGGCCGCCTTCAAACCGGTGTTCGAGTTTTACGCTGGCCTGCTGGCGCGTGATGGCGTGCGCCGCAAGATGATCGCGCGGCTCGGGCCCGAAGCCGGCGACATTCTCGACGAGTTCCTCAGCTTCTGCCTGGCCGAGGAACGGACCGGCCTGCCGGGGCTGGAAGCCTTCCTGTCGACGCTGGAAAACGCCGGTCCTGAGATCAAGCGCGAGATGGACCAGACCCGCGACGAGGTCCGGGTCATGACCCTGCACGCTGCCAAGGGCCTGGAAGCGCCGGTCGTGTTCCTGGTCGATGGCGGTTCCGCCCCGTTCAGTGACCAGCATCTGCCGCGCCTGATGCCCTTCGATGGCTCCGGCGCGAATTGGGACGGCAAGGGCTATCTCTGGCGCTCTGCCAGCGACGTCGCCAACGGCTTTTCCAAAGCAGCGGCGGCGCGGGCACGGGAACTCGCCGACGACGAATACCGCCGGCTGCTCTATGTCGGCATGACCCGTGCCGAGGACCGGCTGATCGTCTGCGGCTATCACGGCAAGCGAGCGCCGAACGCCGGCACCTGGCATTCGATCGTCAGCCGCGCGTTGATCGGTGCGCCGGAAAGCGAGCAGCGTGCGCATCCCGCCGGCGGCGAGCCGGTGCATCGTTTCCATGTCACCAAGCTGCCGCCGGTCGCACTGGCTTCCGGCGAGCAGGCGCGGCCGACGGATGCTTTCGGACCTCTGCCGGCGACCTTGTTCCGGCCCTTGCCCCCCTTCGAGGATCTGCCGCGTCCGCTGTCGCCATCCGGTGCTGCGGCGCTGATAGACGAAGGCAAGGAAGCTGTGGTCGACAAGGCGTCGCCGGTGCTCGACGCCGATGCCGAGCCGGGCTTTGCGGTGCTGCGCGGGCTTGCCCTTCACAAACTGCTGCAGATGCTGCCGGGCATTGCCGAGCCCGAACGCCAGCGCGCGGCGGAGCGCTATCTCTTGCGAACGGGTGCGGACTGGCCTCCGTCAGAGCGCGAAAAAGCCCTGGCGTCGGTCACATCAATCCTTGCGGATCCCGGCCTCGGTCAGCTGTTTGCGCCGTCGTCGCGTGCTGAGGTCGCGATCATGGGCAGCCTGGAAGTAAAGGGCAAAAAGCGCTCGATTTCCGGCAAGATCGACCGGTTGGCGGTGACGTCGGACACGGTCTCGATCGTCGACTACAAGACCAACCGGCCGGCGCCCTCCACTCTGGCCGAGGTGCCGCCGGCCTACCTGCTCCAGCTCGCGCTCTATCGCGCCCTGTTGCAGCCGCTCTATCCCGGCCGCACGGTCAAGGCGGCCCTGCTGTTCACCGAGGCGCCGCGGCTGATCGAGCTGCCAGCCGGTGCCATGGACGACGCCCTTGCCCGACTCACGGGAGCGTGACACAACACCTGCTTGAAGAAGGGCGCGATCACCACCACATTTGGTGGGACAAAAACTTTCAAAAGGATTTTCCATATGGCAACCGTGAAGGTCGACAAGAGCAACTTCCAGGCCGACGTGCTTGACGCCAACGTACCGGTCGTCGTCGATTTCTGGGCGGAATGGTGCGGTCCCTGCAAGATGATCGCGCCGGCGCTCGAAGACATTGCCACCGAACTCGGCGCCAAGGTGAAGATCGCCAAGCTCAACATCGACGAGAATCCGGAGCTTGCCGCCCAGTTCGGCGTGCGCTCGATCCCGACGCTGATGATCTTCAAGGGCGGCGAAATGGCCGACAAGAAGGTCGGTGCGGCGCCCAAGACCGCGCTGTCGCACTGGATCAACGGCAATCTCGCCTGATCCATCTGAAATTCATATGACCATCAAGCCCGGCCTCGCGCCGGGCTTTTTGTTGGCGTCATCGGTGCGTGGCTCTGGCTCTCGCGTCCGGCCACTCCATGTCATCTGCTTGAGCCAGACAGGAGAACCCCATGACCGGATCCGCCAAGGCCACCGTATTCATCGACAATGAGCGCGTCATCGTCACCGAGTACCGCTTCGCACCGGGCGAAAACACCGGCTGGCATCGCCACGGCCACGACTATGTCGTCGTGCCGCTGATGGACGGCAAGGTGAAGCTGTTGACCAAGGACGGCGAGACCTTCGCCGAGATGAAGAAGGGCGCGCCCTATTTCCGCAAAGAGGGCGTCGAACATGACGTCATCAACGCCAACGAAGGCGAATATGCCTTTATCGAGATCGAATTGAGGTGACGGCATGCCATCATGTGCCATCTTGATGGGCGCTGAGAGACTACATCTTCTAGAAAGGGGAGTTTGAAATGGCCGAACCCCAGCTTTCCGTCCGCAGCGCAAAAGCACGAGATATTGCTCATCGACTCGCTCGTCGCGAAAACCGTTCAATAGCTGATATCGTCGAACGCGCACTTGAATCCTATGAGATTCGGGAGGCCGGGCGAGAACCGGCCTCCCTCTTCTATTCCCGCCTGACGGCAAGCATCGGCGTCGACATCGATCTGGAAGCAATCATACCATTGTGATTTCAGAGACCCTTAGAAAGGCGCCTGATGCGGTGTCATGGCTTGGCTGGTCTCACCAATCAGCGATGCGGTCGTCGCCGGTGAATTGTGCGCTTTTCTGGGTGTACTCGAACAACTCGATTTTCACGTCGTTTGGATCGCGGATCCAGGCCTGAAATGTGTCATCGCAGGCCAGTTTCTTTGAGGTGACGTCGACACCTTTCGACCTGATGTGGGCGATCGCGGCATCAATGTTCTCCACTTCTAGGCAGAAGTGGTTGATCTGGTTCAGGTCGCCATAGCGGGCCTCGTTTTTCCCGAACACCTCGACATGGCTGCCGCCGCCGCAATCGAGGTAGAACCCGAAAATCTTGCCGTCACGCAGGAAATTGAAGCAGGTGTCCATGCCCAGCACGTCGCGATAGAAGCTTCGTGTCGCTTCAAGGTCGTTGGCGAAGATGCAGACGTGAGCGAGCTGCTTGACCTTGATCATGACAGGTTCCTCGCAGAAAAATCCGCCTTCAGGTCGGCGGGGTGCCGTTCTCGGCCAGCACCGCGCCGGTCAGATACAACGAACCGCTGATCAGGATGCGTGGCGCCGGACCGTCCCAGGTGTCGCGCAGCAGCATCAGCGCGCTGGCGACGGAACTCACCGGCTCGGCGGTCAGCCCGGCTTCCGTCGCGCGGACCGCCAGTTCGTCGTTTGGCACGCCGGCCTCGCTAAGGCTCACCGGCACCGTGTAGACATGCCGGGCGAGGCCCTTGAAGGCACGGAAATAGCCGCTCTGGTCCTTGGTGTTGATCATGCCCGAGATGAGGAACAGCGGACGCGGGTTCTTCTCTTCCTGCTCGGCCAACGCTTCGGCAACCACCACGCCGGCCCCCGGATTGTGGCCACCGTCGAGCCAGATATCGGCGCCCTTGGGTGCCAGTTCGGCCAGCCGGCCCTGCATCAGCTTCTGCATACGCCCTGGCCAGGCGACATTGATCATCGCCTTTTCGGCGGCGCGATGGCTGATCTCGAAACCGGCCGCCTTGACCGCGGCGATCGCCGCCGCCGCATTGGCGAACTGATGGCGTCCGGGCAGCCTGGGCGGTGGCAGGTCCATCAAGCCGTCTTCGTCCTGGTAGACCATGCGGCCGTTTTCCTCGAAGGCAAGGAAGTCCTGGCCGTAGACGAAGGTGGGGCATTCAAGCCGCTCGGCGGTTTCGATCAGCACCTGCAGCGCCGTTTCGCTCTCCTGCGCGCCGATGACCACCGGACAGCCGGGCTTGATAATACCGGCCTTTTCGGCCGCGATCAGTTCGACACGGTCCCCGAGATAGGCCTCGTGGTCGAGCGACACCGGCATGATCACTGACACGGCCGGCTCCTTGACGACATTGGTCGCGTCGAAGCGGCCGCCGAGCCCGACCTCGATGATGGCGGCGTCGGCCTGGTGTTCGGAAAACAAGAGGAAGGTGACGGCGGTGAGAATCTCGAAGACGGTGATCTTCTCGCCTTCATTGGCTCTGGCCGCACGGGCAATAGCATCGGCGAAAACCCTGTCCTCGACCAGCCTGCCGCCGCCATCGGCGGCCAGCCGGTAACGCTCATACCAGTTGACCAGATGCGGCGAGGTGTGAACATGGACGCGGTAGTCCGCTGCCTCGAGCAGGGCGCGCGAAAAGGCGGCGCACGAGCCTTTGCCGTTGGTGCCGGCGATGTGGATGACCGGTGGCAGCCGATCCTGCGGATCGTCAAGCCGCTCCAGCAGCCGCGAAATGCGGTCGAGCGAAAGGTCGAAGCCTTTCGGATGAAGCGCCATCAGGGCTTCGATTTCGCGGTCGGCGGCAAGCGTCGTCATGGCAGAATCCTAGCGCATGAGCCGTGAAAACCAGAATCGGTTTCGGATGGCTATGGCAATCAAAAGCTACAGCGCGCCGAAGCACCCGTGCAATCGCGGTCGCGGCGCTTCGTGTCGCTTCAGGCTTGCGGCCGAGCTTCCGCGGCGACCACCGCCGGCGGCAGGATTTCCGGCTCCAGCGTTTTTTGCTCTTCCGGCAGCTTGAGCAGCATCTTGAGCAGGCGCGCGATCGTTTCACGCATTTCCAGCCTGGATACGACCATGTCGACCATGCCGTGCTCCATCAGATATTCGGAGCGCTGGAAGCCGTCGGGCAATTTCTCGCGGATCGTCTGTTCGATGACGCGCGGTCCGGCAAAGCCGATCAGCGCGCCGGGCTCGGCAATGTGCACGTCGCCCAGCATGGCATAGGAGGCGGTCACGCCGCCCGTGGTCGGGTTGGTCAAAACGACGATGTAGGGCAGGCCGGCTTCCTTCAGCCGGTCGACACCAACCGTTGTCCGCGGCAATTGCATCAGGGACAAAATACCTTCCTGCATGCGCGCGCCGCCGGAAGCGGCGAACAGGATCAGCGGCCGCTTGCGCTGCAGGGCCACTTCGAAGCCATGCACGATGGCGTCGCCAGCGGCCATGCCGAGCGAGCCGCCCATGAAGGCGAAATCCTGCACCGTGACCACCACCGGCAGACCCTCGACGGTGCCCAGCGCATTGATGATCGCGTCCTCAAGGCCGGTCTTGGCCTTGGCGTCCTTCAACCGGTCGACATAGCGCTTCTCGTCGCGGAATTTCAGCGGATCCTGCATCACCTTGGGGTTGTCCAGGGTCTCGTATTTGCCGCCATCGAAGAAGAATTTCAGCCGCTCCTTGGCCGAGATCTTCATGTGATGGCCGGACGACGGAATGACGAACTGGTTGGATTCCAGGTCCTTGTGGAACACCATCTCGCCGGTCTCCGGATCCTTGATCCAGAGGTTCTCGGGCATGTCGGTGCGCCGGCCGAGCATCGAATTGATCTTCGGGCGAACGTAATTGGTGATCCAGTTCATCGCTTCGGCTCCTGTCCTGACGAGGATTGGGAAGAGGTAGGAGAACTATTCGGCAGCAGCAAGGCGGGCCGAACGCACGCCTTGCGCAAGGCCGCTGACCAGCGTGGCGACGGCTTCGGCCGGATCGGCGGTCTTTTCGCCCTTCGGTCCCAGCACATTGGCAACCGCATTGACGATCGCGGTGCCGACGACGACACCGTCGGCATTGGCGCCGATCACCCGGGCCTGCTCGGCGGTCTTGACGCCGAAGCCGACGCAGACCGGCAGGTCGGTGTGGCCCTTGATGCGCTTGACCGCCGCCGCCACCTTGCCGGTGTCGGCCAGCGCCGAGCCGGTGATGCCGGTCATCGACACATAGTAGACGAAGCCCGACGTGTTCTGCAGCACTTTCGGCAGGCGCTTGTCGTCGGTCGTCGGTGTCGCCAGCCGGATGAAATTGATGCCGGCCTTGAGCGCCGGAATGCACAGTTCCTCGTCCATCTCGGGCGGCAGGTCGACGACGATCAGCCCGTCAATGCCGCTGGCGATCGCGTCCTTGAGGAAGCGGTCGACGCCATAGATGTAGATCGGATTGTAGTAGCCCATCAGCACGATCGGCGTTTCATTGTCACTGGTCCGGAAGTCGGCCGCCATCTTCAGCGTCTTGACCAGCGTCTGGCCGCCCTTCAGCGCCCGCAGGCCCGCCGCCTGGATCGCCGGGCCGTCGGCCATCGGGTCGGAAAACGGCATGCCGAGCTCGATGATGTCGGCGCCGGCCTTGGGCAGTGCCTTCATAATCGACAAGGAGGTGTCGTAGTCAGGGTCGCCGCCCATGAAATAGGTGACGAGCGCCGGGCGGCCTTCGGCTTTCAGTTTTGCCATGCGGCGGTCGATGCGGGTCACCATGTCTGGCCCTTTGGACGAATTTTGCTCATAATCAACTCCCAAATCGAAACTGTCCAAAGGGGCCTAGATCTCCATACCCAGCATCGAGGCCACCGTATGCACGTCCTTGTCGCCACGGCCGGACAGGTTGACGATGACGATCTGGTCCTTGTCCATGGCGGGCACGATCTTCACCGCATGCGCAATGGCATGCGCGGATTCCAGCGCCGGGATGATGCCTTCGACGCGCGTCGTCAGCTTGAAGGCCTCGAGCGCCTCGTCGTCGAGGATCGGCACGTATTCGACGCGGCCTGAATCGCGCAGCCAGGAATGCTCGGGGCCGACGCCGGGATAATCGAGACCGGCCGAGATAGAATGGCCGTCCATGATCTGTCCGTCGGCGTTCTGCAGGAGATAGGTGCGGTTGCCATGCAGCACGCCCGGCGCGCCGGCATTCATCGAGGCGCAATGCTCGATGCCGTCAAGGCCGCGTCCGCCGGCCTCGATGCCGATGATGCGGACCTCTTTGTCGTCGAGGAAGGGATGGAACAGGCCGATGGCGTTCGAACCACCGCCGACAGCGGCGATGATGGTGTCCGGCAGTCGGCCTTCCTGCTCTAGGATCTGCGCCCGCGCTTCGGTGCCGATTACCGACTGGAAGTCGCGCACCAGCTCCGGATAGGGATGCGGGCCGGCGGCGGTGCCGATCAGGTAATAGGTGTCCTCGACATTGGTCACCCAGTCGCGCAACGCCTCGTTCATGGCGTCCTTCAGCGTGCCGTGACCAGCGGTCACCGGGCGCACTTCGGCGCCGAGCAGCTTCATGCGGAAGACATTGGGGCTTTGCCGGGCGACGTCGGTGGCGCCCATATAGACGACGCAGGGGAAGCCGAAGCGGGCCGCGACCGTGGCCGATGCCACGCCATGCTGGCCGGCGCCGGTCTCGGCGATGATGCGCTTCTTGCCCATGCGCTTGGCCAGCAGGATCTGGCCGAGGCAGTTGTTGATCTTGTGCGAACCGGTGTGGTTCAAATCCTCGCGCTTGAAATAGACCTTTGCGCCGCCGAGATGCTTCGTGAGGCCTTCGGCGAAATAGAGCTTCGAGGGTCGCCCGGCATAATGGGTCGACAGGTCAGTCAGCTCGGCCCTGAAATTCGCATCGTTCTTGACCTCGTTCCAGTGCTGCTCCAGATCGAGGATCAGCGGCATCAGCGTTTCGGCAACGAAACGACCGCCGAAAATGCCGAACATGCCCTGTTCATCGGGTCCGGTGCGGAAGGAATTGGGTGTCGCCGGCTTGTTCATCGCCGATCTCCTGGCATCTTGACTTATGAAGCATGTCCTTGTCGGAAAACCGGTTCCCACTTTTCCGGGACATGCTCTGGTTTAAGGCACTACTAGGCTGCGCGGGTGTTCCGCGCGGTCCTGACGGCCCGGAAAAACTGTTCGATCAGCGCCGGATCCTTGACGCCCGGTGCGCTTTCCACGCCTGAGGAAATGTCTATTCCGGGCGGGTCGGCAAGCCGAAGGGCATCGCCGATATTGGCGGCGTTGAGCCCACCGGAAAGCATGTAATCGACGCCGCCGTCAAGGCCGACAAGAATGCGCCAGTCGAAGGCAACACCATTGCCGCCCGGCAGTTCTGAGCCTTTCGGCGGCTTGGCGTCGAACAGGAACCGGTCTGATATGCCGATGAATGGCTTTATCCGTTCGAGATCGGCAGCCTCGCTGAGCGGCAGCGCCTTCATCACCGGCAAACCATAACGGGCTTTGACCTCGGCGACGCGCTCGGGCGTTTCCGCGCCATGCAGTTGCAGCATGTCGGGCTGCATTTGGGCAAGGATTTCATCCAGGAAAGCGTCGCTGGCATCGACGATGACAGCAACCGCCATCGCCTTGCCGCGCGCCGCCTCGCGCAGGCGGCCAGCCTCGGCGGGTTCGACATAGCGTGGGCTTTTGGCGAAGAAGATAAACCCGACATGGCTGGCGCCGCCGGCCAGCGCCGCGGCCATTGCCGCGTCGGTCTTCAAGCCGCAGATCTTGATGTCGAGTGCCATGGCGCGGGAATTGGCATGAAAAGCGAAAAGAGTCGAGAAAAAGCATGCTGTTTGCCGGCGCGGCCAAAGGCGCTACCTATGGATGAACAGGACACACTGCGGGAGCATGACCATGACCGACAGGACAATTGCCGAACTCAGGCAGAAGATCGCGCAGGCGCGCGAGGTCATCGCGCACCTGATCGACAAGGCCGCCTTCGACGGCGCCGAGGCGCACCGCGCGCTCGACTATTTTGGCAGCGATGAATTCGACGGCAATTTCCTGCCGTGGCCGCATCATGGCGATGAGGGGCTACGGCCTGAGGACTTGAACGCCGCCAACGACGACTGAGCGATCTACTCGAACATGATCGCCTGCAGCGCACCGCCATTGCGCTTCAGCCAGTCCTTGCAGCGATCGGTGTCGGGGCAGAGCTTTTCGCACAATTTCCAGAATTTCGGACCGTGGTTCATCTCCTTGAGATGCGCCACTTCATGCGCGACGAGGTAGTTGATGACCGGCGACGGCGCCATCATGATGCGCCAGGAAAAGGACAGATTGCCTTCGGAGGTGCATGACCCCCAGCGGCTTGATGTGTCCTTGAAGCGGATAGCCTTGGCGCGCTTGCCGAGCGCCTCGGTGTGTTTGGCCACCAGCTTCTCGATTTCCTTCTTGGCCTCGCGCTTGAGGAAATCGGCGAGGCGGCGCGGCAGATGTATGCGGTCGCCATGCACGATCAAGAGCGGACCACGTTCGTCGCGCGACACGGTGACGGTGCCGCGCTTTGACGGTTCATGGACGATGCGGTGCGGCACGCCGCGCAGCGGGATCCTGATGCCGGGCCGCACCTGCGGCCGCGTCGGCACCTTGGCCAGTCGCTGCTCCAGCCAGTCCTGGTGCCGCTCGAGGAACCTGTCCACTTCGCCGCGGCGCAGGCCTGGCGGCACGGTTATGCGTAGACCCTGGCCGCCTGAATCGATGCGCAGCGTCATTCGGCGCGCCCTGGCGCTCTCGACGATCTTAAGCGGCAGCGTGCGGCCGGCGACGCAATATTCGCGCTCCACGACAGGCGTGGGCTTGGGCTTTGTCAGATTGCGAAAGAAGCCGAGAGTCATGGCGGGACGATACGCGATTCGAGAAAAACGACTAGAACAAAAAAGAAACGGCGCCGCTCGCGCGACGCCGTTTTTTCACGATGTGGCCAGTCGCTTGGCCTCAGTCGTCAAGCAGGTTCGAGCCCTTGCCACGCTTGGTGGTCGTCGTTCCGGTGCTTGGATCGGTCTTCGTCGGAGCCGTCGACTTGTTGCGGTTGGCCATGAACCGGTCGAACTCGTCCTGGTCCTTGGCGCGGCGCAATTCGCGGGCATACTCGTCGAACTGGGTCAGCATCTCGTCGAGCTTGCGGCGCTCTTCGTTCAGCCGCTCAAGTTCCTTTTCGCGCCAGTCGTCGAAAGCGACGTTGCCGGTGCGGGCGGAGCCATTGCCCCAGCGCGCGGCCTTGTCGGAACCGCGGCGGCAGCCGGCGAAGATGCCGTCGGTCGCGCGGTTGACGTCACGCTTGAAGCCATCGAGGCGGTCGCCCCAGATGATGTAGGCGAGCATGGCGAAGCCGAGTGGCCAGAACACCATGAAACCTACAACCATCAACGCGATGGTTGCCGGCGTCCAGGCCGGACGGATCAATGCGGATGCGTTCATTTTCTCCCATTCCTTCGGTTGGAGACAGCCAAATCCGGGCTGCGTGGAATCGAAATGGGAAGAGAAAAACGGCGATTCAAGACAATGTCCGCCAAATCCGGACAAGCATCTGAAATGATTATCGCTTTTTGATCATATCGAGGAAAAGCACGACCAGCCCGGCAATCAGGCCCCAGAATGCGGCGCCAACGCCGAACAGCGTCAGACCCGACGCGGTGACGACAAAGGTGACGGTGGCGGCCATGCGATCCGCCTCTTCCTTCAGCGCGATAGACAGCGCGTTGGCGAGCGACGCCATCAGCGCCAGGCCTGCCACCAGCACGATCAGGCTCTGCGGCAGCACCGCGAAGATCGCCACCAGCGAAGCGCCGAAAATCGCAAAGATGAGATAGGCGAGCGCATAGAACGGCCCGGTCTTCCAGCGCTCGGCGGGATCGGGGTGGACGTCCGGTCCGGTGCAGATCGCCGCCGAGATCGCCGCCAGATTGGTCGTCGAGCCGCCGAACGGCGCCGACAGCAACGAAAACAGGCCCGTGACGCCGATCAGCGGGCCGGGCTCCGGGTGATAGCCGGCGGCGCGCAGCACGGCGAGGCCGGACAGGTTTTGCGACGCCATGGTGACGAGGTAGAGCGGCAGTGCCAGGCCGATCACCGCCTTGGTGGTGAAGTCAGGCGCAATCAGCGTCAGCGTCGACAGTTCCGGTGTCGGCAGGCCACCGACACGGCCGGTGAGGAAAGCGGCGAGGCCACCGCCGATCAGAACCGCCAGCACCGACAGCGCCGGGTTGAACAGCCTGATAACGAAGAAGGCAGCGATCAGCGGCAGGATCAGCCACGGGTCGATTGGAATGGTTTTCACCGCATTGAGCGCGAAGGTGACGACGATGCCGGCCAGCATGCCCGAGGCAACGGAGGGCGGTATCCTCGAGATCAGCTTGGTCAGGGGCCGAAACAGCCCTGTGGCGATCAGAAGGACGCCGGTGACGATGAAGGCGGCGACGGCCTCGCTCATCGAAAAGCCGCTCGATGCCGCGATCAGCGCCAGGCCCGGCGTCGACCAGGCGGTGATGACAGGCATTTTCGTGCGCCATGACAGCCACAGGCTCTCGATCGCCATGGCCAGGCAGATCGTCGTCACCCAGCTTGCCGTCTCGATCTGCGTCGCACCGACTGCGGTGGCGGCGGCGATGACGATGGCCAGCGTGCCGCCGAAGCCGACGATCGCCGCGACGAAGGCGGATATCGGGATGGAAAGGCGCATCAGTTTCCCCTCTGCGCCATCGCATCGACAGCCCTAACCAGCATGTCGAGATCCTGCGGTCGCGACAGGCGATGGTCGCCGTCGGGGATCAGTGACAGTGTCACGTCGTCGGCGGGCAGCAGGCTGACCAGCTTCAGCGCATGGCTTGCCGGCACATCTGCATCGGCCAGGCCCTGCAGGATGTGCACCGGGCAATGGGTGTCGATCGGGCCTGTCATTGTCAGGTTGTCGCGCCCGTCCTCGATCAGCGCGCGGGTGTAGATGTAGGGTTCCGTGGAATAGTCCGACGGCTCTTCGAAGAACCCTTTTTTGGCGAGATCGCGCTTCTGCGCCTTGGTCAGCACCGGTTCGACCAGTTCGGCGGTGAAATCCGGGGCCGGCGCCAGCAGCACCAGGCCGGCGACGTTGCTATCGCCTGCCTTGCGCAATTCCTGCACCATGCGCAGCGCGATCCAGGCGCCCATCGAGGAGCCGACCAGGATCTGGCTGCCCCGGGTGAAATGCCGGAACACGGCAAGGCTTTGTGCAAGCCATGTCGAAATCGTGCCGTCGGCGAAGGCGCCGCCGGATTCGCCATGGCCGGAATAATCGTGGCGCAGGAAGGCTCGGCCCTCGCTTGCCGCCCAGTCCGACAGCGTCTGAGCTTTCGTGCCCAGCATGTCCGACTTGTAGCCGCCGAGCCAGACGATGCCTGGCGCAGAGCCAGCAGTATGGCGCACCGCGATGCGCGATCCATCTACATCCAGAAAGATTGGGGGCGTGGCAGTCATGGCTTTTCCTCAACGCCGGTCTTGTGACACGGACGGTGGCGTGGCGAAAAGTGCTCACGATGTTGTTTGTTTGGTGCAGAGCAGCGATCAGGGTGATTTTCTGTCAATGCTGTGCTATTGACTCCGCCCGCGCGCTCACCACATTGGCGCGTCCATGCATCAACACTGACAGACCCTGAACGAAACGGCCAAGGAGACCACGACCATTCGCAGACCTTTCAAAGCAGCGGCGCCGACCAAGGATGGCCCGCGCTCCAACCGTGACATCCGGGTTCCCCGGGTCCAGCTTATCGACGCCGAAGGCCAGAACCGCGGCGATGTTTCCATCAACGACGCATTGCTGCTCGCCGAAGAGGCTGGGCTCGATCTCGTCGAGATATCGCCCAATGCGGTGCCCCCCGTCGTCAAGATACTCGATCTCGGCAAACTGAAATACGCCAACCAGAAGAAGGCGGCCGAGGCGCGCAAGAACCAGAAGGTCATCGAGATCAAGGAGATCAAGATGCGCCCGAACATCGACAGCCATGACTACGAGACCAAGATGAAGGCGGTTCGCCGCTTCTTCGAGGAAGGCGACAAGGTCAAGCTGACGCTGCGCTTCCGTGGCCGCGAGATGGCGCATATGGAACTCGGCATGCAGCTTCTGAACAAGGTCCGCGAGGAAGTGGCGACGATCGCCAAGGTCGAGGCGGAACCGAAGCTCGAAGGCCGCCAGATGATGATGGTGCTGTCGCCGCGCTAGAGCGATCCCCGTCAAAAGCAAAGGCCGCTTCGGCGGCCTTTTGTTTGTTTTGTCTTCGCCATGATTTCTCCGCAAGTTGCATCGACAAGGATTCTGGTTGCCGGTCCTCGCGGCAAAAGGATTCTGCCATGACCGCTGCGGCACGTTCTACGAGTGAAATGGGTCGCTATCAGCGGCGCCGGCGCGTCCTGCTGGCGCTGCTAATCGGTGCTTTTTGCGCTTTGCTGATCTTCGGCGGCTCCCCGCACGATGAACTAACCCACGAACGCATAGAGGCGCACGGGATCGCCCTGATACTGATCGGGATCGGCGGCCGGCTCTGGTCGATCCTCTATATCGGCGGCCGCAAGTCGGCCGAAGTGGTTGCAACCGGCCCATATTCGGTGATGCGCAACCCGCTGTATTTTTTCTCCACCGTAGCAGCCGTCGGCATCGGCACCCAGACCGGCAGCGCGATCGTCGCGGTAGCGTCGGCGGTTTTGTGCGCGGCCGCGTTCCACATCGTCACGCTGCGCGAGGAACGGCATTTGACGACCGTGCTCGGGGCGCCGTACAAGGACTACGTCGCACGGGTGCCGCGCTTTTTTCCCAATCCCCGACTTTATCGCGATCAGGCCGAGGTCACCTTCACACCGCGCATCTTCAATCACACGCTGCGCGACAGCTTGATGTTTCTGGTTTCCATACCGTTTTTCGAACTCATCGAGTCCGGACAGGAAAGCGGTGTAATTCCCGTCCTCTTCTGGCTGTATTGAGCGGCGGTAGGCAGTCAAAAAAGGCGACGTGCATTAAATCCGCCTGAATTATCCTGCAAGTCATCCCAACGATCGGCGAGGCCCTGTTTTCTTGGCCAGAAGCTGCGATCGCCGGCAAATTTTTCGACGATCGGATTCCGCCATGGTCAATGAAATCAAGTCTGCGCCCGTCGAGGCACACGGGCTGGGCGGCTATCAGCATATGCGCCGCATGGTGCTTGCGGTGCTGGTGGTGGTGCTGTTTCTGGCACTGCTGTTCGGCCAATCAAGTTTTCCGCCTGAAACCTGGGTGCATGAGTCGATCGAAATGTTCGGCGTGCTGCTGATTTTCCTCGGCATCGTCGGGCGCCTTTGGGCGACGCTCTACATAGGCGGGCGCAAATCTTCCGAGGTGGTGACCGGTGGGCCCTACTCGATAACCCGCAACCCGCTCTATGTGTTCTCGACCGTAGCCGCGGCCGGCGTCGGTGCGCAGATCGGCTCGTTCTCCGGCATCATTCTCTTTGCGCTGCTGTGCGCGGGTGCCTTCCACATCGTCATCCTGCGCGAAGAGAAGTTCCTCAAGGAAGCGCTCGGCGCGCCGTACCAGGCCTATCTGGAGAAGGTGCCGCGCTTCTTCCCGAAGCTGTCGCTCTACCAGGAGGGCGATACGGGCAGCTTCAAGCCCCGCCTGCTGCTGACCACGCTGCTCGACGGCCTGGTGTTTCTCATCGCCCTGCCGGCCTTCGAATTGATAGACGGAGCCCAGCTGTCAGGCATGTTGCCGGTCTGGTTCACGCTGCCCTGACCAAGGACACAGCGCCGCATCTCCACAGGTGTTGCGCGCGGGCCGTCTTTAACGTATAGGACCGCCGTTCAAGAAAACCGCCCGGCAGGGCATGCCGTGGCGGTTTCATTTGCTTTTCGGGCTTTGGTCGGCCCGAAGCGAACAAGAAGCGCGATAGTGCGCCAACAATACGGAGTAGCAAAATGCCCAAGATGAAGACCAAATCGGCCGCCAAGAAGCGGTTCAAGATCACAGGTACGGGTAAAGTCCTGTCGGCTGCTGCCGGCAAGCGTCACGGCATGATCAAGCGTTCCAACAAGTTCATTCGAAATGCCCGCGGCACGATGGTTCTGGCTGAACCGGATGGCAAGAAGGTCATCAAGAATTTTCTGCCGAACGGCCTCTAAGGCGTGATGCCAAAAAGTTGCAGACTTTTTGGATAACAT
>NZ_RZRK01000369.1:0-5902 GCF_003997835.1 Mesorhizobium sp. M7A.F.Ca.CA.004.12.1.1 | reverse complement strand
CGCCGCGGCGGTCAAGGCTGATCGCTGCGACATCTATACCGACGTCGACGGGGTCTACACCACCGATCCGCGCATCGAGCCCAAGGCGCGGCGGCTGGCCAAGATATCGTTCGAGGAAATGCTTGAAATGGCTTCGCTCGGCGCCAAGGTTCTGCAGGTGCGTTCGGTCGAGCTTGCCATGGTGCACAGGGTGCGTACCTTCGTGCGGTCGTCCTTCGACGATCCCGACGCGCCCGGAATGGGGGATTTGCTCAATCCGCCCGGAACGCTCATTTGCGACGAGGAAGAGATCGTGGAACAGCAGGTCGTCACCGGAATTGCCTACGCCAAGGATGAAGCGCAGATTTCGCTGCGCCGGGTCGGCGACCGGCCGGGCGTTGCCGCCGGCATCTTCGGGCCGCTGGCCGAGGCCAACATCAATGTCGACATGATCGTCCAGAACATTTCCGAGGACGGCAAGTTCACCGACATGACCTTCACCGTGCCGTCGGGCGATGTCGACAAGGCGCTGGCCGTGCTTGAACGCCTCAAGGCTTCGATCGGCTACGATGTCGTGCAGTCGGAAGCCGGCATGTCGAAGGTTTCGGTCATCGGCATCGGCATGAGGAGCCATGCCGGCGTCGCCGCCACCGCTTTCAAGGCGCTGGCCGACAAATCGATCAACATCCGCGCCATCACGACCTCCGAGATCAAGATTTCGATCCTGATCGACGGTCCGTATACGGAACTTGCGGTTCGTACTTTGCATTCCGTCTACGGTCTGGATAAGCAGTAGCGAGAACGATTTGAGTTGTTGCGTGTGCGCCGGTCGCGGTGGAAACTGCGGCGGGCAGAATGCCCATTGGAGAAGAAGCCGCGATGCGTGATCAGGCCAGTGGCCCGCGCGTTTTGCTCAAACGGCTCCGCGAGCTCATGCAGGAGCCGCTGGAGCCGCAGGAGCGGCTTGACCGGATCGTGCGCGACATCGCCTCCAACATGGTCGCGGAAGTCTGCTCGCTCTATGTGCTGCGCGCCGATTCGGTGCTCGAACTCTACGCTACCGAAGGTCTGAACCCGAACGCCGTCCATTTGGCGCAGTTGCGGCTGGGCCAAGGCCTGGTCGGCACGATCGCCGCCAGCGCGCGGCCGCTCAACCTGTCCAATGCGCAGGAACACCCTGCCTTCGCCTATCTGCCTGAGACCGGGGAAGAGATCTACAACTCGTTCCTCGGCGTGCCGGTGCTGCGGGCAGGGCGCACGCTGGGCGTGCTGGTGGTGCAGAACAAGACCATGCGCCACTACCGCGACGACGAGGTCGAGGCGCTGGAAACCACGGCGATGGTGATCGCCGAGATGATCGCCACCGGCGATCTGGCGCGGCTGACCCGGCCCGGCCTCGAACTCGATCTGCGCCGCCCTGTCAGCTTCACCGGCCTGTCCTTCAATGAAGGCGTCGGGCTCGGCCATGTCGTGCTGCACGAGCCGCGCATCGTCGTCACCAATCTGTTCAACGAAGACAGCGAGGAAGAGGTCCGCCGCCTCGAGACCTCACTCAGCTCGCTCAGGCTGTCCATCGACGACATGCTGGAACGCCGCGACGTCGCCTTCGAAGGCGAGCATCGCCAGGTGTTGGAAGCCTATCGCATGTTCGCCAACGATCGCGGCTGGGTGCGGCGGCTGGAAGAGGCCATCCGCAACGGCCTGACGGCCGAAGCGGCGGTGGAAAAGGTGCAGAGCGACATGCGCGCCCGCATGCTGCACATGACCGATCCCTATCTGCGCGAGCGGATGAGCGATTTCGACGACCTCGCCAACCGCCTGCTGCGTCAGCTGATGGGGCGCGGGCCGGAAGATGTCGCCGCATCGCTGCCGAAGGATGCCATCATCGTTGCCCGTTCAATGGGGGCTGCCGAGCTGCTCGATTACCCCCGCGACAAGATGCGCGGGCTGGTGCTCGAGGATGGTGCCGCGACCAGCCACGTCGTCATCGTCGCACGCGCCATGGGCATCCCCGTCGCCGGCCAGATGAAGGGCGCCGTTTCCATGGCGGAAAACGGCGATGCCATCATTGTCGACGGCGAAGAGGGCGTGATCCATTTGCGGCCGCAGCCTGACCTGGAAGCCGCTTATGCCGAAAAAGTGCGCTTCAGGGCGCGCCGGCAAGAGGTCTACCGCGAACTGCGCAAGAAGCCGTCGACGACCAGGGACGGTGTCCAGGTCGATTTGCTGATGAATGCCGGTCTCGCCGTCGACCTGCCGCAGCTTGCCGAAGCGGGCGCGGCCGGCATCGGCCTGTTCCGCACCGAATTGCAATTCATGGTCGCCTCGACATTTCCCCGGGCCGAAGCCCAGGAAAAGCTGTACCGCGACGTGCTCGAAGCGGCGCGCGGCAAGCCGGTCACTTTCCGCACCATCGACATTGGCGGCGACAAGGTGCTGCCCTATTTCAAGGGTGCGATCCAGGAAGAGAACCCGGCGCTTGGCTGGCGGGCGATTCGCCTGACGCTTGACCGGCCGGGGTTGTTGCGCACCCAGATCCGCGCTTTGCTCAAGGCCAGCGGCGGCCGCGAATTGAAGCTGATGCTGCCGATGGTGACCGAGCTGGGCGAGATCGCCCAGGCACGCGAGATCATCGATCGCGAGGTGCGGCATTTGTCGCGCTTTGCCCATCATTTGCCGACCAGCCTGAAGCTGGGCGCGATGTTGGAAGTTCCGTCGCTGTTGTTCCAGCTCGATGAATTGATGAAGGCGGTCGATTTCGTCTCGGTCGGTTCGAACGACCTGTTCCAGTTCGTCATGGCCGTCGACCGTGGCAACACGCAATTGGCAAACCGCTTCGACACGCTGTCGGCGCCGTTCCTGCGTGTGCTCAAGCAGATCGCCGATGCCGGCGTCCGCAACAATACGCCGGTGACGCTGTGCGGCGAACTCGCCGGCAAGCCGATCTCGGCGATGGCGCTGATCGGCCTCGGTTTCCGTTCGATCTCGATGTCGCCGGCCTCGATCGGTCCGGTCAAGGCGATGCTGACGGAACTGCCGCTGGACGAGTTGAAGGCGTTTTTCGACGACAATCTGATGGCTCCGGCACAGGGCTTGCCGATGCGGGCGCTGCTGCAGGCCTTTGCCGACGACCGTTCGATCCCATTGTAGCAGCCTCATCATGGTCAATTTGCCCCGCGATCGTATGGATCAAGTCGTCAAGCGTTTCGAGATGCTCGAAGCGCAGATGTCGGCTGGTCCGGCGCCGGATGCCTATGTGCGCATGGCGTCCGAATATGCCGAAATCCAGGATATGGTGGCCAAGGTCAGGGCATTGCGCCTGGCCGAGCGTGAACAGGCCGATCTGGAAGCCATGCTTGCCGACAAGGGCACCGATGCCGAGATGCGGGCGCTCGCCGAGGCCGAGTTGCCGGAGATCGAGGAGCGCATCGAGGCATTGCAGAAGGATATCCAGATCCTGCTGTTGCCCAGGGATGCCGCCGACGACAAGAACGCCATTCTCGAAATCCGCGCCGGCACCGGCGGTGACGAGGCCGCGCTGTTCGCCGGCGACCTGTTTCGCATGTATGAGCGCTACGCCGCCGAACGCGGCTGGCGTTTCGAAACCGCCTCGGCCAGCGATGGCGACGCCGGCGGCTTCAAGGAAATCATCGCCACCGTGTCGGGCAAAGGCGTCTTTGCGCATCTGAAATTCGAATCCGGCGTGCACCGCGTGCAGCGTGTGCCGGCAACGGAGGCCAGCGGGCGCATCCACACCTCGGCCGCAACCGTCGCGGTGCTGCCCGAAGCCGAAGAGGTCGACATCGACATCAGGGCCGAAGACATCCGCATCGACACGATGCGCGCCTCGGGTTCGGGCGGCCAGCACGTCAACACCACCGATTCGGCCGTCCGCATCACCCATCTGCCAACCGGCATCATGGTCGTGCAGGCGGAGAAATCGCAGCATCAGAACCGCGCCAAGGCCATGCAGATCCTGCGTGCCCGGCTCTATGATCTGGAGCGCGGCAAGGCCGACGAGGAGCGTTCCGAATCGCGCAAGTCGCAGGTCGGTTCCGGTGACCGCTCGGAGCGCATCCGCACCTATAATTTCCCGCAAGGCCGCGTCACCGACCATCGCATCAATTTGACGCTCTACAAGCTCGACCGGGTGATGATGGGTGAACTCGACGAGATCATCAACGCGCTGATTGCCGATCACCAGTCGAAATTGCTCGCCGACATCGGCATCGATGACTGACCTGCCCGACGCACTCGGCCCGCTGCTGCGGGAAGCGTGGGCCCGGCTTGGCACCACTGTCGACGACCCGGCGCTCGATGCGCGGCTGATCGTCGAGCATTTTTCGGGCACGACGCGCACGCAAGCCATTGCGGACCCTGAACGCAGGCTCGGCGCCGGCATTGTTGCCGAAATCGATGCCGCCCTGAGACGCCGCGCTGGCGGCGAACCGGTGCATCGCATCCTCGGCTATCGTGAATTCTACGGTTTGCGCCTGTCGCTGTCGCCGGAAACGCTGGAGCCGCGGCCGGATACCGAAACGCTGGTCGAGGCGATATTGCCCTTCGTCAAGGCAGTTGCGGCGCGGGAAGGCGGGTGCCGCATCCTCGATCTTGGCACCGGCACCGGCGCCATTGCGCTGGCGCTGCTCAGCGTCGTACCGACGGCTAGCGCCACCGGCGTCGATCTGTCCGCAGGTGCGCTGGCGACGGCGGCCAGTAATGCCGGGAAACTGGGTCTTGCAGACCGGTTCACGGCGCTGCAGTCGGACTGGTTCGAAAAAGTTTTCGGCCGGTACCATGTAATCGCCGCAAACCCTCCCTATATAACCACCGAAGACATTGGAAATCTGCAGGACGAAGTCCGCAATTTCGACCCGCGCCTGGCCCTGGATGGCGGCGCGGACGGTCTGAACCCCTACAGAACCATCGCTGCGGAAGCGGCAAGGTTTTTGGAAACTGAAGGCAGGATTGCGGTCGAGATCGGCCATACGCAACGCAACGAGGTCTGCGAGATATTCGCTGCAGCCGGCTACGTGTCGGGCGGTGCTTTTCGTGACCTCGGCGGAAATGACAGGGTTATTGTCTTTGAAAGGATAAAGCCTTGACGCAGTGCAAAAAAGCGCTTGGCAATGCCGGGGAATGCGGCTAGGGTCGCCTTAACCGGATGAGACGAAGCAGGCAGTGCTCTTAGTGATTCGGTTTTCCTTGGAAATAGCTGCCTTCTTGCGCAAACGATGCCCAAGCTTCGTGCGGGAATCGTCCGGCAAGTGATGTAACCGGAACAGGATGGCACGTGGCGCCAACGCAATCGATGCGGGCGAACGCCGGTGAAGAGACGAAACGGCTGGCTGCATGAGCGCCTCCGTTCGTGAAGAGTTTTTCGAAAATTTCAAAATGAAGAGAGTTTGATGAGGCCACAACAGCAGAACAGGCGCATGCGCGGTCGCAATAATAATGGCGGCGGCGGTGGTAACAATAACAACAACAATAACAACAACAACCGCAAGGGGCCTAATCCCCTGACGCGCAACTACGAGAGCAATGGCCCGGATGTGAAGATCCGCGGTTCGGCTCAGCAGATCGCCGAAAAGTACGCCACCCTTGCCCGCGATTCTCACAGCTCCGGCGACCGGGTCATGGCGGAGAACTATCTCCAGCACGCCGAGCATTACAATCGCATCATCGCGGCCGCACAGGCGCAGATGCCGATCCAGAACGCGCAGCAGAATCGTGATGATTTCGACGATGACGGCGACGAGGACCGCGACGATTTCGACAATGGCGGCAACAACAGCAACACTGTTTCCGATGCCCAGATCCCGGTGATCAACCATGGCGCCGGCCCGCAGCCGGTCATCGAAGGGACGCCGGCCGAGGTTGCGCTCAACCGGGAAGGTGGCCGCGAGGCCCGTGATAATAATGG
>NZ_RZRK01000368.1:0-5918 GCF_003997835.1 Mesorhizobium sp. M7A.F.Ca.CA.004.12.1.1 | reverse complement strand
ATTGTGCCGGCGAGCGGCTGGCGCACACCAAAGAGAGTCTCGGCAAGCGCCGTCTTGCCGACGCCGACGAGGCCGGTGATGGCAACGACCTCGCCGTCGCCGAGCGTCAGCGAGATCGGCCGGGCGCCCGGCGCAATGCGTAGACCCTCGATCGTCACGACTGCCTTGGCCGAATTCCTGACGACGATCTGGTCGAGATGGATCTTGCGGCCGAGCATGGCGTTGACCGCGCCTTCATAGTCGAGCGGTTTCCTGTCGAAAATGCCTGAGATGATCCCGTCACGCATCGAGACGATGCGGTCGGCCAGCCGCCTGATGTCCGACATGCGATGCGAGATGTAGAGGATCGCCACGCCCTGCTCGCGCAGCCTGTCGATCAGCGCGAACAGCCGGTCGGCCTCAGCGCTGGACAGCGATGAGGTCGGCTCGTCGAGGATCAGCACTTTCGGCTTGTGCGCCAGCGCGCGGGCAATCGCCACCATCTGGCGATCGGCCAGCGAAAGATCGCTCACCCGCGCCTTCAAATCGATGGCCAGCCCCATGCGGTCGGCAACCGCCTTGGCCTCCCGCCGCACACGGACGGGATTGAACAGGGTCGGCGCGCCGCTGCCGCTCAGTCGGTCGAGGGTCAGGTTGGTGGCGACGTCGAGGTCGGCGACGACACCGTCGTTAATATTCTGGTGCACGGTGACAACGCCGGCGCGGATCGCTTCGGCCGGGGTTTTCGGTGCGAAATCCTGGTCGGCGAGCGCCATCGTGCCGCCGCCGCGTTCGTAGACACCGGAGATGATCTTGACGAGGGTGGATTTGCCGGCGCCGTTGGCGCCCATCAGCACGGTGACTTCGCCGGCATGCAATTCGACCGAGACGCCGCCTAGCACCTCGTTATGGCCAAAGGATTTCCTCAGTCCCTCTACGCGGAACACGGCATTACCGACCATGCGTTCCTCCCTGACATGACGCTATGGGCTGTATCGGCAATTGTCAACACGATTGACAATTGCCAGATCGCTTCCTAGCTTGGCCCAGCCGCCACGCCTCCGTTATGTTCGGAGCGCATAAGCGGGAGGATGACGATGACTGAAAAATTGCCGTTCGAAGCACTATCGGTCGAAACCCTGGCTGCACGCCTTGGCGGCAACGAGGCGCTATGCGCGAAGATCGGCAAGGACACTGGCGCCTGGAAGGTCCGCGAGGTCGGCGACGGCAATCTCAACCTGGTGTTCATCGTCGAGGGCGCCAGCGGTGCAGCCGTGGTCAAGCAAGCCCTGCCCTATGTTCGCCTGGTCGGCGACAGCTGGCCGCTGCCGTTGAAGCGCTCCTTCTTCGAATATCACGCACTGACCAGGCAAGAGGCACGCGCGCCAGGCTCGGTGCCGGCGATCCATTATTTCGATGAAGGCCAGGCGCTGATCATCATGGAATATCTTGCGCCGCCGCATATCATCCTGCGCCGTGCGCTGATCGACGGCCGGCAATTGCCGAACATCGCCCGGGATATCGGCCTGTTCATGGCCCGGACGCTGTTTCGCGGCTCCGACCTCCATATGGCCGCCAAGGACCGCAAGGCCGATCTGGCGCTGTTCGCCGACAATGTCGAGCTTTGCGACATCACCGAAAGCCTGGTGTTTTCCGACCCCTATTTCGACGCCAAGATGAACCGGCACACCTCGCCGCAGCTCGACGGCCTGGTCGCCGAACTGCGCGCCGACCGCGACCTCAAGGTCGAGGCGCAGCGGCTGAAGCACATCTTCGCCGCCAATGCCGAAACGCTGCTGCATGGCGATCTGCATTCCGGCTCGATCATGGTCACCGACAGCGAAACCCGGATGATCGATCCGGAGTTCGCCTTCTACGGTCCGATGGCTTTCGATGTCGGCATGCTGCTCGCCAATTTCTGGATGTCGTTCTTCTCGCAACGCGGCCACGAGGAGGAGGGAAAGCGCGACGCCATGCGCGCCTATCTGCTCGGTGTGACGGTCGAGACATGGTCGGTGTTCCGCGCCGAATTCTCGCATCTATGGCGCACCGAGCGCACCGGCATGCTCTATCAGAAGAGCCTGTTCGAGGATCAGGGCGACAGGCTCGGCGCCGAGCAGGCGCTCGACCATGTGCTGCACCAGATGTGGACCGACCTGCTCGGCTTTGCCGGCATCGAGGTTCATCGGCGTATCCTCGGCCTCGCCCACAATGCCGATTTCGAGACCATTGCCGACGAGGATCTGCGCGCCAGTTGTGAAGCAAAGGCGCTGCGATTCGGCCGCCATCTCGCCGTCAACCGGCGCCAGATCCACAGCATCGACGAGGTCAACCAACTGGCCGCGCTGATCGAACAGGAGAGCAGCATTTGAACGTCGGCGACCGCCACTATCGCACCATCTGGCTGAGCGACGACGGCCGTTCGGTCGATATCATCGACCAGCGCTGGCTGCCGCACGATTTCCGCATCGAGACGATCGGCACGGTCGACGGCATCGCCACCGCCATCCGCGACATGTGGGTACGCGGCGCGCCGCTGATCGGCGTCACCGCTGCCTACGGCGTCGCCATGCAGATGGCTGACGATCCGTCGGATGCAGCGCTCGATGCCGTGTGGGAGACCCTGCACGAGACGCGGCCAACCGCGATCAATCTGCGCTGGGCGCTGGACGAAATGCGGCGCTTCCTGCGGCCTTTGCCTCCCGAACAACGCGCCGAAGCCGCCTATCGGCGGGCCAGTGAGATCGCCGACGAAGATGTCGGCCTCAACCGCGCCATCGGCGAGAACGGTCTTGCCATCATCAAGGCGATCGCGGCGCGCAAGCAGAAGGGCGAACCGGTCAACATCCTGACCCACTGCAATGCCGGCTGGCTGGCCACGGTCGACTACGGCACCGCCACGGCGCCGATCTACCTGGCCACAGAAGCCGGCATTCCGGTCCATGTCTATGTCGATGAAACGCGGCCGCGCAACCAGGGCGCACAGCTGACCGCCTGGGAGATGGCCGGGCACGGCGTGCCGCACACACTGATCGTCGACAATGCCGGCGGCCATCTGATGCAGCGCGGCGCAATCGACATGGTCATCGTCGGCACCGACCGCACAACGGCCGACGGCGATGTCTGCAACAAGATCGGCACCTATCTGAAGGCGCTCGCCGCCGCCGACAATGACGTGCCGTTCTATGTCGCGCTACCGTCGCCGACCATCGACTGGACGGTACATGACGGACTGGCCGAGATCCCGATCGAGCAGCGCTCGGCCGACGAGGTCTCGCTGGTCTGGGGCAAGACCGCTGCCGGCGAGATTGCCCAGGTTCGCATTTCGCCGGAGACGACGCCTGCGGCCAACCCGGCCTTCGATGTGACGCCGGCGCGACTGGTCACCGGCTTGATCACCGAGCGCGGCGTTGCCAAGGCATCGCGCGAGGGATTGAAGGCGATGTTCCCCGAGCGGGCGTAGCCCACGTCCCTAGTACAGAGGCTCCGCCATATGCTTCGGGGTCGGCCACGTCTCGGTAATGCCCGGCTGCACCGGCCGCTCCAGATAGGTCGATAAAACCACATAGCTGCGCGTCGAGGTGACCCCCGGCGTTTCGTACAGGCGCGCCAAAAGGCCTTCGAGTGCTCTGGTGTCTTCCGTGCGGACCTTCAGCAGCATGCAGGTGTCGCCGGCGACCGTATGGATCTCCTCGACTTCGGGATATTGCGAGACCGCCATCAGCTCCGGCGTCTTTCCCCAGCCCCTGGTGTCGATATGGACAAAGGCAAGCAAAGGCTTTTTCACCGCCCGGGGATCGATGATGGCGACTGTGTTGCGGATGGCGCCGCTGCGACGGAGCCGTTTGACCCGCTCATGCGCTGCGGGTGGCGACAAGCCGACGCGATCGCCGAGTTCGGCGTAGCTGATCGTGGCGTCATCGACCAGGACACCTAATATTCTTCGGTCTGTCGCGTCGAGATCGCGGGCCGCGGGCCTGTTCTGCAGAATGCCATCTGTTTCTTCATCCATGGCGAAATTCCGGGTTCTCCGCTGAATGGAATACGGCCATTATGCTGATATGTCGAACATTGATCAAGTTGCGCCATTGACTGCCCGAGCCCCGATCCCGGCGCTTGCCTATCTGCTGACCGGATGCATCGCTGTCATCGGCTCGAACTCGCTTGTGCTGGGTCCGATCGCACCGGCTGTCGCCTCGTCGTTCGGAACCAGCGTGCCGGCCGTGATGATTGCGGCGGCAGCGTTCGGCCTTGGCACCTCCGCAAGCGCCCTGTTCCTTGCGCGCTACATCGACCGGCTCGGTGCTCGCAGGATGCTGCAGAGCGCACTGTTGCTGTTGGCATTGGCGCTGGTCGCAAGTGCCGCTGCACCCACGGTGACCATGCTGGTCTCCGCACAGCTGCTGGCCGGCATCGCTGCCGGCATCGCCATGCCCGCGATCTATGCCAGCGCCGCAGCCATTGCCCCACCGGGCAGGGAGAGCGGCACGATCGGCGTCGTCCTGACTGGATGGACGCTCAGCATGGTCGCCGGCGTTTCGCTTTCGGCCGTGCTTGCCGATCTTGTGCATTGGCGCGCCGTTTTCGCAGCGGTCGCGGTGCTTGCGGCCCTTGCATGGATGGGGCTGACAGTGACGTCGCTCAGCGACATCAGGAAGGCCGGACCGGCGCCCGCCCCGCTGGAAGCGCTCGGCATTCCCGGAATCCTGCCGCTGCTGGTGGCGTGCGCGGCCTTCATGACTTCGTTCTACGGCGTCTATGGCTATCTCGGCGACCATCTTCATGTCGGGCTGGGACAGCCGGTGAGCGCCAATGGCCTGGCGGCGCTTGCCTACGGCATAGGCTTCGGGACGGCTGCTCTGCTCGACGGCGTCATCGACAGACTGGGTGCGCGGCGCGTAATGCCGTTCGCCTATCTTCTGGTCGCAGTCGTCTATGTCGCGATGGCGGCGACGAGCGGCAGTTTCGGGCTGACCTTGACCATGGTGGCAATCTGGGGACTGGCCAATCATTTCGGCCTGAATGTCCTGGTAATGCGCCTGTCTGCGCTCGATCCCTCGCGGCGCGGCACGATCATGGGCCTGAACAGTGCGGTGACTTACCTCGCGGTCTTCGTCGGCACCACCAGCTTCGGGCCGCTCTACTCCAGCTTTGGTTTTGCCACCTGCGCAATGGTCGCAGCATCGCTGATGCTGATCGCCGCATCGGCGGCGGCGTGGCGCACGCGATAATCGAACGGACTTGGCCCAACCTTCTCACGGTTGACAGCAGCGCCCTGCCCTTTCATACAAAGCCGTTAATGTTCTCAGGGCGGGGTGAAAGTCCCCACCGGCGGTAAGGACTCTTAGTTGCGCATGATTCCTTTCCGAAAACCGTTCCGGTTTTCGGGGTCATGCGCGGGCCCAAGCCCGCGAGCGCTTTCCGGTTTCGGAAAGGTCAGCAGATCCGGTGTGATTCCGGAGCCGACGGTTAGAGTCCGGATGGAAGAGAACGAAACGGAAGCCGGCCCGCTCTTCGCGGGCTTAATCCGTATCGTGCGTCCTGATTCTGGTTCGAAACGGAAGGATGGGCCCATGAATCAGCATTCCCATAAAGACTACGAAAAGACTCGCATCGCCGTTATCCGCGCGCGCTGGCATGCCGACATCGTCGACCAGTGCGTGCAGGCCTTCGAAGCGGCACTGGCTGACATCGGAGGCGAGCGCTTCACCGTTGACGTCTTCGACGTGCCGGGCGCCTATGAAATCCCCCTGCATGCCAAGACCCTGGCCGGGACCGGCCGCTATGCCGCGATCCTCGGCACCGCTTTTGTCGTCAATGGCGGCATCTACCGGCATGAATTCGTCGCCAGCGCGGTGCTCGACGGCATGATGAACGCGCAGTTGTCGACCGGCGTGCCGGTGCTGTCGGCGGTGCTCACCCCGCACAACTACCACGAC
>NZ_RZRK01000367.1:0-5949 GCF_003997835.1 Mesorhizobium sp. M7A.F.Ca.CA.004.12.1.1 | reverse complement strand
GGCCCCGCCAATGAACTCGGCGCGCCTAAGAAGGCGACGATTCTGCTGCTCCTGATACCCTCCGCCGTAGGATCTCAATTGAGAATGGGGAGTCTGCCGTTCCTTATTGAAGCCGCCCCGCCGGAGGGGAAAGTCCGGAAATACGGTATGAGATATCGGTCGTCGTTCTCGCCGAGATGCGCAATCCATGACCTCACGTCTGGCATCGCTGGACGCAAGTATGATTTCGCTCAGTCGACGGCAAATACACTCTTGCGGCGCTTCCTCCCAAAGCGTGGGCCGCAAGGAGTACGACGATGCCAAACGTACGACATGTTTGGATAACAATTGCCTGGGCCGCGCTGTTAGCGGCAGGCTCGGGTTTGGCGGCCTTGGCTCATGACGGCGGCCACATTAGTGGCGGCCAAGGAGAGGGCTACGGTCACCGCCACAGTGACGAAGGACATGACGCGGGAGGGCCAAATGACCCTTCAAAGGCCGGGAGCATCGGCGGTCGCTGCCGGCGATCAGTTCTCAGAATGCTGATCTCATTGAGGCGAGAATTCCATCACCTGCAGAGGTGTGCGGCCAGTCGGGAGAACCAACTCGATACAGCGGTCGCCGAGGTCTTCCTGCGAGAATCGCTTCTTTGAATGTAACGAGACGAACCAGCATTGGTCCGGGCGCGCCCCGGATGGGCCGGCCTCCCCGGCAGGAGGAATCATGAATATCAATCATCCCGGCAAACCGGAGACGGAGGTCGTAGCATTGACCTTACCGCGTGCCAAAGAGGGGAGATTTGTCCGCGCGCTCCGCATCGTCGCATTTGGCGTTGCTGCCCTATCTGCGTTGTCCGCCGCTGCGTATGCCGGCCGGCAGTATTGGACGGTCTGGCGTTTCGAGGAATCGACCGACGATGCCTATGTGGAGGCCCACATCGTGCCAGTTGCACCTCAAGTCGCCGGCTACCTCGCCACTGTGCTGGTCGCAGACAATCAGAAGGTCAAGGCGGGCGACGTGTTGGCGACCATCGATCCGCGCAGCTTCAAGGCAGCCGTCGATGAGGCGAAGGCAGACGTCGCCGAGGCGAAGGCGAAAATCGTGAGCATCGACGCCCAGTTGGCAGAGCAGCGCGCCCTCATCGACGAGGCGGATGCCACCCTAAAGGCCGACCAGGCCACGGAGGTCTATGCCGCGCAAAATGACGAACGCTTCGAAACGCTTGCCAAGGGGGGATATGGCTCCGTCCAGAATGCACAGCAGGCAGCATCCCAGATCGGCGCCGCGAACGCATTGGTCGCGAAGGACAAGGCAGCCCTGGAGGCGGTGCGGCGAGAGGTCGGCACTCTCGCGGCCCAGCTTGATGAAGCAAATGCTGCTCTGCAGCACAACCAAGGAGCACTCGAGGAGGCAGAACTGAACCTAGGCTACACGGTTTTGCGGGCGCCCAGCGAAGGCGTTGTCGGTATGCGCCAGTTGCGGGTGGGCCTCTACGTCCAGCCTGGCATGCAACTACTTGCGGTAGTCCCGCTCGACGGTATCTATGTGGTCGCCAACTACAAAGAAACCCAGCTCTCCGAGGTCACTTCGGGCCAGAAGGTCAGGATCGACGTTGATGCTTTCGCCGACACCCCCGTAAGGGGCATCGTTGACAGCATCGCGCCGGCCAGCGGCCAAGAGTTCTCGCTCCTGCCCCCCGACAATGCCACCGGAAATTTCACGAAGATCGTTCAGCGGATCCCCGTCAAGATCGCAATAGACCGGGATGATCCTCTCGCAGGGTTGCTCCTGCCCGGAATGTCAGTCACCGCCACGATCACCGTTAGCCAACCGCCGCCAGATACAGAGCATGGCAGGTCTCGAAACCAGCCATGACCGAGACCCTACCGATGACATCGCATCGCGACAGGGAGGGTGCGACTTTCCGCGATTGGATCTGCATTTTCGGATGCATGCTCGGCGCGTTGATCGCTGTGCTGGACATCCAGATCACCAATTCCTCGCTTCCGGAGATCGAGGGCGGGATTGGTACGGGCTCCGACAACGGAACGTGGATATCCACCTCCTATCTCATCGGAGAAATCATCATGATCCCGCTGACGGATTTCTTCACGCGAGTGTTTTCGTTCCGCAGGTTTCTGCTCGGCAGCACCTGCCTGTTCCTCCTCTTTTCAGTCGCGTGCGCTTTCACGACAAGCCTCGGGCAGATGATCGTCCTCAGGGGTTTTCAGGGCTTCGCCGGCGGCGTGATGATCCCAATGGCATTCACCCGCGTGCTGACGTCCTTGCCACAACGCCAGCAGCCGGTTGGCTTGGCAGCATTTGCGCTCACGGCCACTTTTGGGCCTGCGATCGGACCGACTATCGGCGGTTACCTCACCCAGCACTATGGCTGGGAGTTTATCTTCTTCGTCAATCTCGTGCCGGGAGTCCTGATGCTCGGCCTGCTTTTTCCAACCCTCGAGCGGGAGAGGATGAACCTTTCGCTGTTGAAGGAGGGGGATTGGTATGGCATCGCCTTCATGATTGTTGGGCTTTCCTGCCTCCAGACCGTGCTCGACGAGGGCAACAAGAATGGCTGGTTTGGCTCGCCGCTCATCGTTCATCTATCGATCGTTGCCGTCGTCGCCCTTGCGGTCTTTGTCGCCATAGAGCTGACCGTTGATAGGCCTGCCGTTCAACTGCGGGTGCTCGTCCACCGTAACTTCGCGCTCGGAACCCTAGCCAACATGCTGGTCGGCGTCGCGCTGTTTGGCTCGGTCTATGTGCTCCCGGCCTATCTGAGCCAAGTCCAAGGGTACAATTCCGAGCAGATTGGTATGGTGTTGGCCTGGGTCGGGCTGCCCCAACTGGTAATTATTCCGTTCGTTCCCTGGTTGCAGAAGCATTTGAGCGCACGTGCAATCGTCTGCGCCGGGCTCGCGATCTTTGCAGCGAGCTGTTTCATGAACACGCATCTTAACGTGAATGATGGCAGCGATCAGTTCGTGACCACGAATTTCATCCGTGCATTCGGCCAGGCCATCGTCCTTGCTCCGCTTGCCGGTATTGTGATGGTCGGCATACCTAGCGAACTCTCCGGTGCGGCGTCCGGGGTTCTCAATATGATGCGCAGCCTCGGTGGGGCGCTGGGAACGGCCATGCTGGCAACACTGATCACCAGGCGGGAGCAATTCCATTCCAACATTATCGGGCAGTCTGTCACGCCCTACAGCGAGCCCACCGAGCAGTTCATATCTCGAATGACGGAATACATTATGTCGCGCGGTGTCTCAGACGAGAGTCTAGCACGCCACCAGGCGGAGGCCTTTCTCGGGAAGCTCATCGCGCAGCAGTCCCTGATCATGGCCTTCTCCGACACGTTCTACGTCCTTGGCATCATCTTGCTGGTGGCGGCGGTGGCGGTGCTGTTCACCCGGAGCCGTAGTCCAATGTGACAGGGTGCCGGGAGATCGACCTTCCCGCAGCTTCCGTCGCCGCGGTAGCCCGACAGGCCGAAGACGTCGTCTGGCTAGTGAATTCTCGTGTTGAACTGAAGTCGATTGCCACGGCCCGGAGGCCGACGAGCGTCATCGACGCATCCAGCTGCCTGCCAGTCATCCCTATGAATACTGGAACAGCCAAACCACAGAGCGAGCCGGACTGTACCTTCAGACGACCAGATCGGCCGATCTGACAGCTAATCGCGTGGGTCTCCCCCGACTTACATGCATCTAAAAGGAGTAGAGCAATGAATCCCCAACTGACTGACATCGAACAGGTCCGACGTGCCAAGGCGAGATACTGCCGTTTCGTCGATACCCGAGACCTGGAACAATTCGCCTCCCTTTTAGAGCCGACAGTCGAGGTTCGGGTCTTCAGCACCGAAGGCGAGCTCATCGCAAGCTTCGATGATCGCGAGAGCTATATGGACGCCATGCGGAGCTACATTCAAGGTTCGCACTCGATCCACCAGCTTCACAACGACGAAATCGATCAGATTTCGCAAACGGAGATCACCGCCATTTGGTCGATGGAGGACGTGCTTGTCTTTCCTGGAGCGGCCGCCGGTCTTCCGGCTCGGATCAAGGGCTACGGACATTATCATGAGCTATGGCGACTTGGCCCCTACGGTTGGCGTCTCGCGCGCATGACGCTTCGCCGGACGATCTTCGAAGTCACCAACGCGTAGGAGGCGATCATGGTTGGAAATCCGATTCATGTCGGAATTATCGGAGTGCACCCCGACAATGGCTGGCCGACGATCGCACACAAGGCGGCGGATGAAAGGCTGCTCGAATATCGCGTCACCACCATCAGCAGCAACCGGGTGGAGGTAATAAAGGTTGCAGCCGAGGGATTTGGCATCCCACATGCCGATACGAACGAGACGCTCGTCAATGATCCGGGCGTAGGTGTCGTCGTCGCGGTCACGGTGACGCAGCACAGGGAACTCGCAATCCGATTGCTCGAAGCAGGCAAGATCGTCTTCTGCGAGTGGCCTCCGGAGGCCTACGGTGCCACACGCCTTCAGGAAGTGCCATCGCCGAGCGTGGGCCTGAGTTCCCCGCGTCCCGTCTCCGACTTGAGGAACAACGCCCGCCTCGCACAGACCTTGGACGGCGCGGTTGACCTCCAGAGTCTAATCAATGCGATCGAATGTAGCGAGGGGGAGGCGGTCGATGTCTGAGACGATGCTGGCGCTTATAATGACGCGAGCGGGCGGACCCGAGGTCATGGAAACGCGCGAGATCGCCCGGCCGCGCATTGCGAACGATACGGATATTCTGGTTCGCGTGATGGCGGCGGGGGTCAATCCGGCCGACTGGCAGAACCGCCGCAATGGCGCGGTGTATGGGACTGGCCCGCGGGACGCATTCACCATCCTCGGCATTGACGGTACTGGGATTATTGAAGAGGTGGGTTCGGCAATCACCCATCTCCGTCCCGGGGACGCCGTCTGGTATGTCGATGGCGGCTATGCCGGCAATTTCGGCAGCTACGCCGAATACAAGGTGCTCAACGGGCATTATGCCGCGCGGAAACCCGTCAGCCTAGGCTTCGTCGAGGCAGCGGCGTTGCCGACGGTGGCGCTCACGGCCTGGGAGGCAGTATTCGAGAAGGCCGATGCCAAGCCGGGTAGCTTCGCCCTGGTGCATGGCGGCGCAGGAGGACTTGGACATATCACTATACAATACCTGCGCAGGCTCGGCGCCCGTATCGCGGCAACCGTCTCAGGCGACGCAAAAGCTGCCTTCGTGCTGTCACTTGGTGCTGAACTGGCGATCCAATATCGCGAGGAGGACGTTGCCGCCGCCTTGCGCCGCTGGACCGGAAAAGCCGGCGCGGATATCGTCTTCGACTTCGTGGGGCACGAGAATTTTGCGCGAAGCTTCGACCACGCCGCGCCGTTCGGCACTCTGGTGAACACCGTCGTCTCGCCATGGCCGAAGGGAAGCAACGATTCAGCGGAATGGAACAATCTCGACGTCCGCTTCGTCAATATCGGACAGCCGCAGATCGCGGGCGATCATCTTCGCCGGCTGAGACAGACCGATGTCTTGCGGCGGGTTGCCGGGATGGTCGATCGCGGCGAGCTGCACCCTCATGTCGACCGGGTGGTGTTGTTCGGCGGTGTTGGCGCGGCACACGAAGCTTTGGAGAACGGCCGTACGATGGGTCGTGTCGTCCTTTCCATTGCTCCGGACCTGGCTGCCTAGCGCCGGCGACCAACCACTGTTCATGTCAGTAAAGATCACACCATGGACATGGGACTTGTTGGAAAGCGCGTCCTCGTGATCGAACCGAGCACCGGGCTCGAGGCGATGGTGGAGGTATTCGCCGCGGAAGGTGAAGCCGCTTTCGTGCAGGGGCGGGACGAAGCCTGCGCGCAGGCCTTGGCCGAGTCGATCTTTGACGCCGGCGGTCGAGTCTAATGCGACCGCGTGCAGCGCTTCCTCCGGCGGGGGGGACCGGGGCGCGACGCTGCTC
>NZ_RZRK01000366.1:0-5994 GCF_003997835.1 Mesorhizobium sp. M7A.F.Ca.CA.004.12.1.1 | reverse complement strand
GCCTTCAACACCTTGTCGCCTTCGGCATGGCCGAAACGGTCGTTGATCGATTTGAAATGATCGACATCGATGATCAGCAGGCTGAGCGGCCTGGCGGTGCGCAGGCTGACCTGGACGGCGGCTTCACCGTCGGCGTCGAAGCGCCCGCGGTGCAGCAGGCCGGTCAGCCCGTCACGGCCGACATGTTCGACCAGCGCCTCGTAGCGTTCGCGATAGGTCAACGTATCGAAGATATCGGTCAATCCGCGCGGCGCAGTGACCTGGCGCTCCTCAAACCATTTGAGATAGGCAACGAGCATGGTGCTGAAGGTCACCGCCGCCGCCATCTTGGCGAACCAGCCGCCGAAAAAGACGGCTATCGGCGCGCCGGCAACGAAATGCAGGGCGGTGAAAAAACCGGCCTGGTCGAAGGTCCGCACGCAAGCGACCGAAATCAGGATGCGCGCGAACGGCGCCTTGCGAAGATACCGACCAAGCTTTTCGTAGAGCAGGATGATCAGGATGGCATCGACGAACAGCAGCGTCGTGCCCCACACCATCAGCCAACCCATCTGGTCGATGAAGCCGATGTCTGGAAGCCTGCCGTCGGGAAGTGCCGCGATGACGTGCAGGCGCAGCAGCAGCACCAGCCCGATCATCAGCGCATTGCCGAGCAGCAGGCCGTAGATCGGCTGACGCACGGTTGCAGCGTCCTCCTTCATATAGAGCAGCAAAAGCATGACCAGCTTGCCGGAAAACAGCACCGCCGAGCCAGGCGAGACCATGCCGAACGGCAGAGCGACGTAAAAGACGCTGGCGAGATAGGTCTCGAGGAAGTGCATGACACCGAGCGCGCAGACGAATACGCCGAGGCCGATACGCCGTCTGAAGCGGAAAAGCGTCACCATGACGCTGAAGTAGACGACCGCTTCGGCAAGGAGCAGGAAACTGTTCAGCAATGCCGTCGACCCGATCTCTTTCTCGAAATCGCGAATAGCGAGCGATTCCACTCCGATCCTGTTTTGACGCCGAAGAGTTAACCGGAGATTTCAGCACGCTTCGTGCTGGTGGAAAACTTCGGCGATTGGCGGACACTTCCGCGTGTGACCGGGCAGATATGGCAAAAGCGATTGCCGTTCGCCGCCGCATCGCCTACATAGCGGCCAACCTCCACTCAATTCGACAGATCCAGTCAGTTTTCTGGGCCAGTCAGTTTTTCAGGGAAAGCGCGCGTGGCACGCCAGTTCATCTATCACATGGCCGGCCTCAACAAGGCCTATGGCACCAAGAAGGTGCTCGAGAATGTCCATCTCTCCTTCTATCCCGACGCCAAGATCGGCATCCTCGGCCCCAACGGTTCGGGCAAGTCGACGATCCTCAAGATCATGGCCGGGCTCGACAAGGAGTGGAACGGCGAAGCCTGGCTGGCCGAAGGCGCCACTGTCGGCTACCTGGCGCAGGAGCCTGCGCTCGATCCGGACAAGACCGTGTTCGAAAATATCATGGAAGGTGTCGCCGCCAAGACTGCCGTCATCGAACGCTATAACGAATTGATGATGAACTATTCCGACGAGACGGCCGACGAGTCGGCCAAGCTCCAGGACGAAATGGACCGGCTCAACCTTTGGGATCTCGAACAGCAGGTCGAGATGGCGATGGAAGCGCTGGGCTGCCCGCCCAAGGATTCGGAAGTCACCAAGCTTTCGGGCGGCGAACGCCGCCGCGTCGCACTTTGCCAGCTTCTGCTGCGCCAGCCCGACCTTCTGCTGCTCGACGAACCGACCAACCATCTCGACGCCGAGACCACGGCGTGGCTGGAAAAGCATCTGCGTGCCTATCCGGGCGCCGTGATGATCATCACCCACGACCGCTACTTCCTCGACAATGTCACCGGCTGGATCCTCGAACTCGATCGCGGCCGCGGCATTCCTTATGAGGGCAACTACACCAAATACCTCGAAGCCAAGGCCAAGCGCCTCAAGCAGGAAGGCCGCGAGGACGATGCCCGCCAGCGCGCCATCGGCCGCGAGCGCGAATGGATCCAGTCGAGCCCGAAGGCTCGCCAGACCAAGTCCAAGGCGCGTATCCAGGCGTTCCAGGATCTTTTGGATGCAGCCGACAAGCGGCGTCCGAGCGATACGCAGATCGTCATTCCGCATGGCGAGCGGCTCGGCAATGTGGTGATCGAGGCGGAAGGCCTGTCGAAGGGCTTTGGCGACACGCTGCTCATCGACGGCCTGGAATTCAAGCTGCCGCCCGGCGGCATCGTCGGCGTCATCGGCCCGAACGGCGCCGGCAAGACGACGCTGTTTCGCATGATCACCGGCCAGGAAAAGCCGGATGCGGGTTCTGTGCGCGTCGGCGAAACGGTCAAGCTCGGCTATGTCGACCAGAGCCGCGATGCGCTCGATCCGTCAAAGACGGTGTGGGAAGAGATTTCCGGCGGCGCCGAAGTGGTCAAGCTCGGCAAGTTCGAAGCCAACACGCGTGCCTATTGCGCGTCGTTCAACTTCCGTGGCGGCGACCAGCAGCAGAAGGTCGGCAATCTGTCCGGCGGTCAGCGCAACCGCGTGCATCTGGCCAAGATGCTGAAGACCGGCGGCAATGTGCTGCTGCTCGACGAACCGACCAACGATCTCGATACGGAAACGCTGGCCGCACTCGAAGACGCGCTGGAAAACTTCGGCGGCTGCGCCGTCATCATCTCGCACGATCGTATGTTCCTCGATCGCCTGGCGACGCACATCCTCGCCTTCGAGGGCGACAGCCATGTCGAATGGTTCGAAGGCAATTTCGAGGATTACGAGCAGGACAAGATCCGCCGCCTCGGGCCGGATGCCGTCAACCCGCACCGCATGACCTACAAGAGGCTGACGCGGTAAGGGGTTTTAGGGCGGCGATCTCAACCAGCATGAGGAGCTCAAATGGCTGATTGGTCCGCCGCCCAATATCTGAAATTCGAAGACGAGCGCACGCGGCCCGCGCGGGATTTGGTCGCGCAGGTGCCGGTGGACTTCCCGCGCCGGGTCGTCGACATCGGCTGCGGGCCTGGCAACTCGACCGAACTGCTTGTCGAGCGCTGGCCGGATGCTGAGGTGAGCGGCTTCGACACTTCGCCCGACATGATCGAGAAGGCGCGGGCGCGCCTGCCCGAGGTCACCTTTGATCTCGCCGATGCCTCCGAATGGCAGCCGGCGGAGCCGGTCGACGTGATTTTCGCCAATGCTGTGTTCCAATGGCTGCCTACCCATCCGGCGGTGTTCCAGCGGCTGATGGGCTTCCTCGCCCCAGGCGGTGCGCTTGCCGTCCAGATGCCCGACAATCTGGGCGAGGACTCCCACCGCCTGATGCGGGAGACCGCCGCCGAAATGCCATTTGCCGAAAAGCTCAAGGGCGCGGCACGCGGGCCGTTGCCGCCGGTGTCGTTCTACTATGACCTGCTGTCGCCGCTCAGCGACCGGCTTGATATCTGGCACACCATCTACAACCATCCGCTTGCCGACGCGCAGGCGATCGTCGAATGGGTGAAATCGACGGGCCTGAAGCCGTTCCTCGATCCGCTGGACGCCGAGGAGAGGGCGATGTTCCTCGAATGTTACACGGCCAAGATCGCCAAGGCCTATCAGAAGACGGCTGATGGCAAGGTGCTCTTGCGCTTTCCGCGCATTTTCATTGTCGCAAAACGAGCTTGATTATCCATGTCGCGCGGCGCCTTAGGGCCGCTTGGCTTTGGCTGTGGCCATGTCGAGGGATCGGCTTCAGTCGGCCCAGATCTTTGGTTTAAGCCGGCGTAAACCGCCTCGGTGAGAAAACTGTTGCGCCGGAGCGTTCCGGCGCCCACATGAAGCCCGCAACGCCTGCGGATGGGACGGACTGGACATGCATCGCGTCATCATCAGCGGCATCGGCGTTGAGATCCCCGAACCCACAATCACCAATGAAGAACTGGTCGCCAGCTTCAATGCCTGGGTCGACCTGGAAAACGCGCGTCGCCAGGATACTGGCGAGCCGCCGCTGCCGAAATCGGACAGCGACTTCATCGTCCACGCCTCGGGCGTGCGCACCCGTCATGTGATCGAGCGCGAGGGCATCCTCGACCCGACCCGGATGGCGCCGCGCATTCCCGCACGGCCCGACGATGCGCTGTCGCTGGAGGCCGAGTTCGGCATAGCCTCGGCGAAGAAGGCCCTCGACCATGCCGGGCTGCAGCCGTCGGATATAGACCTGGTGATCTGCTCGGCCTCGCATCACCAGCGGCCCTATCCGGCGATCGCCATCGAAATGCAGGAGGCGCTGGGGACGAAGGGCGCGGGCTTTGACATGGGGCTTGGCTGTTCTTCGGCGGCGGCCGCCTTGCACATAGCCGTCAATTTGGTGCGGTCGGGCGCGCACAAGCGCATTCTGGTGACGACGCCCGAGATCATCACCGGCCATCTCAATTTTCGCGACCGGCAGACGCATTTCATCTTCGGCGACGCTTCGGTGTCGATGGTGGTCGAAGGGCTGGCCAAGGGCGACAAGCGGCCGGGGCGCTTCGAAGTGCTCGACACGCGCGTCTGGACGCAGATGTCGAACAACATCCGCACCAATCTGGGCTATCACACCCGCACCGCCCAGGATGATCCTTACATGATCAATCTGGAAGGCAATCTGATCAAGCAGGTCGGCAACAAGGTGTTCAAGGAAGTCACCGTTGCCGGGCAGAAATTCATCGTCGAATTCCTGGCCGAGCACGGGCTGACGCCGCAGGCGATCAGGCGCTTCTGGCTGCATCAGGCCAATGCACGCATGAATGCGATGATCCTGAAACTGTCGTTCGGCCACGAGGTCGACCACGACCGCGCGCCGATGGTGCTGGAGCGGCTTGGCAACACGGCGGGCGCCGGCGCCATCGTCGCGCTGTCGGAAAACCACGCCGACATGAAGCCTGGCGATTTCGGCCTGATCTGCGCCTTTGGCGCGGGGTATTCGATAGGCGGTGCGCTGTTGCGGATGCTCTAGGTATGTCGATATTCAGGTGAGGCCGCCCGGCGAATGGCTACGCTTCCCCGCGTCGCGGTAGGGCTGAACTCACGTACCCAAAAGTACGCTCCGTTCCTGTGCTCGGAATACACCTTGGCGCTCAATACGTCTTGTTGCGTTAGGCTGGTGCGAACGGCACTCGCCTGGCGATCGCCATCCCATCGGTGACGTTGATCGGACGATCAGCACTTTCGACTGGACGCCGCGAAGTCCGCCCGGCTAATTCGCTGGATGACGAGAGAAAAGAACGCCATGCTGGATCTCTTCCCCGAGGCTGAAAAGCCGATCGAAATCATCCCCGCGCGAAAGCTTGCCGCCAAGGCGGCAGCGCTTTACGTGGCGCCGGCGGATCATTTTCAGACGCGCCCGGTGGACGAATTGCTGCTGGATTTCGATGGCATAGCAGGCGATTTTCATGCCGGACCGACACGCCGCGCGGGCGGGCGCGAGCCCTGGTATCCGCGCGGCACCGAAATGCGCAACGAACGGCAATTGTCCATAGTGGCAGCGGACGAACTGGCGGTTGTTGCCCAACGCATGGGCCTGGCCGAGATCAGGCCGGAGTGGATCGGCGCCAATCTTGTGATCGAAGGGGTGCCGAACCTCTCGATGCTGCCGGCCGGCACGCTGCTGTTCTTCAAGGGCGGCGTCACCATCAAGATTGACGTACAGAACGGACCTTGCCGCATCGCCGGCCGGTCGATCGCCGAGAATGCCGGAATGGCCGACGTCGAAGCCGGCGCGCTGTTGTTCCCAAAAGTCGCGAAACGGCTGCGCGGCGTCGTCGCCTGGGTCGAGAAGCCCGGAACGGTCAGGGTCCGCGAAGAAATCTCGGTGCGCGTGCCGGAGCAGTGGATCTATTCGGCATAGCTGTGCGGCAACCAGAGGGCAGGAGCTACGCCGCCGTCGCGGCGTAGCCAAGCTCACTAGGCGTTAGCTTTGCGGTTCTTCTTGGCGCCTTGCGCCATAACGGAAACATGGTCCCACTTGTCC
>NZ_RZRK01000365.1:0-6001 GCF_003997835.1 Mesorhizobium sp. M7A.F.Ca.CA.004.12.1.1 | reverse complement strand
TCAGAATCCACCCCCAATCTGCCAGCACGCACGACCGCGTCGGAAGCGCCGATCCCGTTCGCGCGGCCCGGCAACCTCGCCGCCATCATCGGTCGCATCGAGGAAGTGGTCGAGGAAGAGACGGCCGGTATCCGCAACGCGACCAACTATGATCTCAAGGCGTCGAACGCCCGCAAGAGCCGCTACCTCTACGAGTTGACGCGCGCCATGAAGGGCGGCAGCGAAGCCGAATTCCTCGAACAGCACCGCGAGGGCCTGACCCGGCTGCGCCAGAAGCTGGCGAAGAACGAAGCGGCGATCCTGGCGCATCTCAGCGCGGTCAACGAAGTCGCCAGCCTGCTGCGGCACGCCATCCAGCGCGCCGAGACCGACGGCACCTATTCCGCCGGCGAGTTCGGCTGGATGAAGGCATGATGCCGAACACAAGCGACACTTCGGAGATACTGCCGAAGCAACGGCGCAGTGCCGCGTCGCCTTCGCAAGGGACTGATCAAGGGACTGACAAGAGCCGATGATCAAGGTCATCGCCATCGCCGTCTGGATCTGCGCCGCAACCCTCGGCGCCGTGTTCTATTCGTTTCAGGCGGCCGGCGAGCGCGGTGTCGGCGAAACGCCGAAGCCGATGCTGGGCGGTCTCGACTACGTCAAGACCGACATCATTTCGGTGCCGCTGATCCGCGATTCTGAGATCGGCGGCTATTTCCTGACCAAGCTCGTCTACACCGTCGAACCCGAGCAGATAAAGAAGCTGTCCATTCCGGCCGAAGCGCTGATCACCGACCAGGTCTATTCCTACCTCTATTCCAATCCGCAGATCGACTTCACCAACAAGGCGACGATCGATCTCGATGCCTTCCGCGCCGCAATCCGCGATACCGTCAACGCGCGTGTCGGCGCGCCCTTGGTGCATGAGGTTCTGATCGACCAGGTCAATTTCCTGTCGAAGGACGAAATCCGCGACAACTGGCTGCGCCGCAAGAAAAGCGAGACGGCGAGCGAAATGACCAAGGCGTTCAAGGAACACTGAGTTGCCCCGGCTCGGAGTCCCGGCCTCATCGGGGCTCACCTGCCGCGACGGCAGGAACCAACCGCCCGAATTCGCGTTGACGTAAACGTCAACCCAAAGCTATATGCGGCAGCGACCGTGATCGCGAAACTGCGGCATGGGCTTCGGCTGGATCGAAGCGCCGTTGCGAGACAGATGCAACCAGACAAGGAGAACAGCGTGAGCGTTCAGGAGATTGCCGAGAAGATCAAGTCGCGCGTGGCCAGCAGCGGGTTCGATCGTTCCGTGAAATTCGACACCGGCAGCGACGGCGTCATCGTCATCGACGGCGCAACCGTCTCGAACACCGATGCACCCACCGACTGCACCATCAAGCTCTCGCTCGACGATCTGGATTCGCTGATCGCTGGCGACCTGAACCCGACAATGGCGTTCATGACCGGCAAGATAAAGGTCGAAGGCGACATGACCGTCGCCATGGCGCTCAGCCAGCTGATCGGCTGAAGGCATCCAGCCGCCCAAGCGGCACCCACCAAGCGCAAAAACGCCGCCTTTTCGGGCGGCGTTTTTGCATGAAATGCTGCCGGCTTCGTGTCAGGCCGCCGATATCAGTTCCTGCGCCTTCAGCTTGCGGCCGGCCGCCTTCAGCGTGCCGTGCACGCCGTCAAGCGCGCCTTCCACCAGTTCCAGCGCCAGCAGGCGGTGCCGCTCATAGGGTCCCGGCATGGCAAGTGAACCGGTCTTCTCGGCCGAGAAGCCGAAGCGCGCGTAATAGGGCGCATCGCCGACCAAAAGGATAGCGGCATGGCCGAGACGCGCCGCTTCGGCGATGGCATGGCGCATCAGCGCCGAGCCGATGCCGGCATTCTTGAGCGACGGGTCGACGGCAAGTGGGCCAAGCAGCAGCACGGCCGCACCGCCCTCGCCCAGCCTGACATCCCACAGCCGCACGGTGCCGGCCACGCCGCCCGAAGCATCGCGGGCGACGAAGGCCAGGCCTTCCGAGGGCCGCCGGCCACGCCGCAGCTTCTCCGACGACTTTTTCCTGCGCTTCGGCCCCATGGCCCGATCGAGCAACGCCTCGCGCGCCGCAACATCGGCGGCGGTTTCGGCGACCATCACAGAGGCCGGTGCGTGGCCCCCAATTTCAACTGGCATTTCCATTTCAACTGACATTTCCATTTCCGCAATCCCTGGCGAGCGGAGATCTGTTCCACAGGCGAGCCCGGGTGGACGACACGCGCCCACCGGGGATGATCTGATCGGCTCTCTCAGCGCATTTTCAGGCGAAGTTGTGTCCGGTTCGCCGTCCGAAAATGCGCTGAGGAAGCGCCGTCAGATCACATAGGATCGGAGAGGCTCGAAGCCGTTGAAGGCGACCGCCGAGTAGGTGGTCGTGTAGGCGCCGGTGCCTTCGATCAGCACCTCGTCGCCGATGGTCAGCGACAAAGGCAGCGGATAGGGCGTCTTCTCGTACATCACGTCGGCCGAATCGCAGGTCGGGCCGGCGAGCACGCAAGGTGCGGTCTCCGTGCCGTCATGCGGCGTGACGATCGGGTAGCGGATCGCCTCGTCCATCGTCTCGGCAAGACCGCCGAACTTGCCGATGTCGAGGAACACCCAGCGCACATTGTCATTGGCCGCTTTCTTCGAGATCAGCACGACTTCCGACTTGATGACGCCGGCATTGCCGACCATGCCACGGCCCGGCTCGATGATGGTCTCGGGAAGCGCATTGCCGAAATGCTTGCGCAGCGCCGAGAAGATCGCCTGGCCATAGGCCTGGGCGGCTGGCACGTCACGCAGATAGCGCGTCGGGAAACCACCGCCCATATTGACCATCTTCAACACGATGCCTTCTTCGGCGAGCGTCGCGAACACCACCTTGGCGTCGGCCAGCGCACGGTCCCAGGCGGTCAGGTCGGTCTGCTGCGAGCCGACATGGAACGACACGCCATAGGCGTCGAGGCCGAGCCCCTTGGCATGGCGCAGCACGTCGACGGCCATCGCTGGCACGCAGCCGAACTTGCGCGACAGCGGCCATTCCGCGCCCTCGCCATCGGTCAGCACGCGGCAGAACACGCGCGCGCCTGGAGCGACGCGAGCGATCTTCTCGACCTCTTCGACGCAATCGACGGCGAACAGGCGGATGCCGAGCTGGTAGGCGCGTGCGATGTCACGCTCCTTCTTGATGGTGTTGCCGAAGGAGATGCGGTCCGCCGGCGCACCGGCGTCCATCGCCATCTCGACTTCGGCAACGGAAGCGGTGTCGAAGGACGAGCCCATCGCAGCAAGCAGGCGCAGGATTTCCGGCGCCGGGTTTGCTTTCACCGCATAGTAGATTTTTGAATCGGGCAGCGCCTTCTCGAAGGCGCGGAAATTGTCGCGCACGACATCGAGGTCGACGACGAGGCAGGGACCGGTCGGACGTCGGGTGGCGAGGAAGTCAAGGATGCGCTGGGTGGCCATCGGGGTCTCTCCATCAGCGCCTTTCGGCGCGCAATAAGGCTGCGGGACGCGGGCTGTCAGCCTCGCGAACACGCGGTGGACAAAGGCGGGACGGATATCCATGGAACCAGCCGGTGGAGACCCCGGAACCATGAAGCGCCGTCTCGCGGCGGTGAACCTTGGCCTTGCCCGGCCTCGGTTCGCTTTGTCTGCCTTGGCTTGGATGGGAGACCCGTCCGCACTGCCGGCAATGAAGGTGTGCCTCTTCAGTAACCCCGGTTTTTGGACAACCGGCAGAACACCAGAAAGGCCCGCACCGTCGTTGCTTCAAGGTGTCCTCGGGCTGGCGGTTGGCCGCTAGACCGACTGGAGGGGTTGGCTCCAGTTACCTTACCGATTTCCCTCACCATTCGAGGATCGGCGGACACCCACAGGCACGTGCGACTTTGGGCAAGCGCGATATAAGGGCGAAGACTTTCACAATCAATAAAAATCGTATCGCAGGTTGTAAAATTTCTGGTGTCGAACAATGTTGCGGCAACCGTATCCGGATATCGAACGATGACAGGCACGCACGGCCCTCTCAACGCCTTTCTCGATCTTCGCCAGATGCCAGTGGCACATGCCCAGCTAGGCCCGCTGGCCGGCCTGCGGCTGGCCGTCAAGGACATCTACGACGTCGCCGGCTACCGCACCGGTTGCGGCAATTTGCAAAAATTCGCCGAAAGCCACGCAGCCTCGCGCACCGCACCCGCCGTGCAGATGATCCTCGATGCTGGCGCACGCTTCGTCGGCAAGACGCAGACCGACGAGCTTGCCTTCGCGTTGTTCGGCCAGAATGCGCATTTCTCGTTTCCGGTGAACCCGGCGGCACCCGACCGCGTCACCGGCGGCTCCTCATCGGGGTCGGCGGCGGCGGTGGCGGGCATGCTGGCCGATATAGCCACCGGCTCAGACACCGGCGGCTCGATCCGCGCCCCGGCGAGCTTTTGCGGACTGATCGGGCTGCGCACCACGCATGGCCGCATTCCGCTCGACGGCACGATGAAGCTGGCGCCGAGCCTCGACACGTTCGGCTGGTTCGCCGACGACATCGAGACCTACGAGACCGTCGGCAAGCTGCTGCTCGGCCGCGATCCGCACCAGCACGTGTTGGACCGGCCGCTGGCGCTGGATTGGCTGGATGGATTGGTCGCCCGCCCGGCGCTGGCCGAATATGGTGAAATGAAGGGGCTGGCGGGCGCGGTCTTCGGCGTGCCGGCGACGCCGGCAATCCGCTTCTCCTCATCTCCCGATGAACTCTATTGGTGCTTTCGCCGGCTGCAGGCCAGGGAGGCCTGGGCGGTGCATGGCGAATGGATCACCAGCGGCGAGCGCGGCCTCGGCCCCGGTGTCGAGGAGCGTTTCGGCTTTGGCCGTGCCGTCGATGACAGGACAGCCCAGGCCGAGAAGGTGCGACGTCTGACCTTTCGCGGCGAACTGAACGCCCTGCTCGGCAGGAACGGCTTCCTTGTCCTGCCGACCGTGCCTGGTCCGGCGCCTTACGTGGACAGCACGCCGGAGCAGTTCCAGGCCTATCGCGAACGGGCGCTCCAACTTCTGTGCCTGGCCGGCCTGTCTGGTTTTCCACAGATCACGCTGCCCGTCGGCTCGGTCGCCGGCGCCCCGTTCGGCCTGTCGCTGCTTGGCCCTTCCGGCAGCGACATTGCCCTGATACGGCTCGGCCGGAAACTTCTCGACGCGGCACGAAAGGCCTGACCATGGACACACTGACGCGCATGCGTGCCTTCATCGACGTGGTCGAGGCCGAGGGCTTTTCGGCGGCGGCGCGCAAGATCGGTCGTTCCAAGGCCTTGCTGTCGAAATATGTGCGCGAGCTGGAGGACGAACTCGGCGCTTTGCTGCTCAACCGCACCACGCGCCAGTTCTCGATGACCGAGGCCGGCCATACCTATTACCGGCGCGCCTCGGAGATCGTGCGCGAGGTCGACAGCCTGGCCGACGCGGTGCGTGAATCCTCCGGCGACGTGCGCGGCCGGATCAAGCTGTCGGCGCCGCGCACCTTCGCCGACGCGCCGATCGGCCAGTCGCTGATCGACTTCGCCAAGCAGCATCCCGACATCGTGCTCGACATCCAGCTCGACGACCGCTTCGTCGATCTGGTCGAGGAGGGCTTCGATCTTGCGGTGCGCATCTCGCGGCTGGAGAACTCGTCGCTGATCGCCAGGCGGCTGGCGCCGTTTTCGATAAAGCTCTGCGCCTCCCCCGAACTGATCGCCAGGCATGGCATGCCGACAAGGCCGCAGGATCTCAGCCGCATGCCTTGCATCGTCGACACCAATGGCCGCGGACTGAACAACTGGCCGTTCAAGGGCGACAATGGCGATCCGGTGAGCGTTTCGGTGTCCGGTCCGGTCGAGGTCAACAGCCCGATGACGGCGAGAGCCGCGGCCGTGGCGGGCCTCGGATTTACCGTCCTGCCGGATTTCATCGCCGCGCCCGACCTCGCGAGCGGCCGGCTGGTGGCGGTGATGGATGACCGTATCC
>NZ_RZRK01000364.1:0-6011 GCF_003997835.1 Mesorhizobium sp. M7A.F.Ca.CA.004.12.1.1 | reverse complement strand
CATAGAGCTCTGCCGCCTCGTCGGCTGAGACGGGGACACCGTTTGCTCCTATGAGTTCTGCATTCGAGCCACGATAAGCCTGAGGAAACAACTCCTCCACTCGACGCCAATCCTCTGGAACGATGCGCCATGCCCTCGTCGCCTTTACCGCATAAAGCCACTTCCCACGGGAGTCCTGATCGCGCTCCTTTTCGGCCCAGCGATCCCCCGAGATGAACTCCTGCGCGTGACCGATCTCGTGGGAGATCTCAAGCACCCCGACAACCTTGCCGCGCATGTTTTCCGGGCCCTTTCCCTTGGTCACGTAGATCGCGACCAGTGTCCCCGGCTTGGAGTTGCTAAGGTAACGGGCCCGCCGAGCTTCGTCGGCAAATCCGATGCATCCCCAGCTGGCTGGATCGAAGCCCCAGAACGATGTCAGCCAGACCTGCCGGCCATCGGGTAGGGTATCGGTGGCCGGGGCGAGTTCTGGAACCGACGTCCAGTCAAACGCAAACACCTCTTGCTGGGCAGCCTCGATGTCTATAGCTCCGAGTGCGCTGCGGATGTATGCCATCGCATCTTCAGCTGGATGCCGCTCCCCCTTCTTCACCAGGATCGTCGTGAGAGGCGGCAGCCCACGATCCGCCAAATAGTGCAGAATGACCTCGAGATTTCGCCCAAGCCCGCGGCCCGTTGGATGGTTCCAGCCTACTGCCTCACCAACCTGCTGGTATGTCGTCCGCCTCTTATGCAAAGCCTTTGCAGCCAGGAAGCGGGCGATTTCGAATTGAAGCGTATCCATTCGTTACCCATCATTTCAAGTGAATGCTTAAAGGACCGATTTTTCATTACTTCCAGTGCACGCTGATGTGACGATCGACGTCTTCGTTCTTCAACTGTTTGTCACATTGCTAGTCGGCCTGGCGGCGATCGAGGCGGAACGGGAAGGCTAGGGCGAGGGGTGCGCTGATGGTCGAAGTCACCCCTTGGGGCGCCGTCGGCCAGCTTGCCGACGGCAAGAGCAAGGTCGAGGTCGAAGCCAAGGACATCAGGGAGCTGTTCAGGAAGCTGGCTGAACAGTATCCCGGCCTCGAGCCCTGGATCGACAAAGGCATCGCGGTGGCGATCGATGGGACGATCTATCGCGAGACGTGGTCGAAGGAATTGCCGCAGGGGGCGGAGATTTTCTGCTGCCGAGGCTGGCGGGTGGGTAGGCGGACAGCCGTATCCCCGCCGTCGACGACGCAGATCTGGCCAAGTGAATTGAAATAGCGAACACAACGCAAAGATTTCATTATGTGAGAGGAATATCAGGCCAGTCGTCGGGAACAAGAGCTGGCGGCTTAGTCCATGGCCCTTCAACCAACGCGGCTTGAAACCAATCGTCACGTAGGTTCGCGTGCTCAGTAACAATCAATTGGAAGCCGGGCGCATCTTGAATCGTGAACCGAGACAGGACCTCGAACAGCCGCCTAACGGCCTCCAGATCGGCATCCTTTTCAGTCTGTTCGATTGACCCTCCAGCTTCCGCGTAAGCCTTCTCCGAAGGAAAATATACCTGTGTCGGTTGGTCGATTAGCATGAATCTCGGTATGGGCTGACCGTAAGTCGAAGCGAACCGATGAAGGGCCAGTAGTGCGGCCAGATGATACGCCAAGTGATTTTCGCCGCCACCTGTCCTGTTCATATAGATCGGCCGACCAGGCCGATCTATAACGACAGTGAGATTGTGCAGGTCAAGGCGAGCCGGGTACTGGCCAAACTCACCACCGAGAGCGGCGATGTATCCAGACATATGCATAGAGATATTGCTGAGTGTCGATACCAAACGAGATTCTGTATCATCGGCGCCAAGCTTTCGTTCGAGACCTTCTACCTTGGCCTTGAGTCGGCGCTCCTCATTCTTAAGCTTCGTCATCTCGGTATCGGGTACAAGGTTCTCCAGAAACAAACTAATGCGACCGACCACACGTGAAGCGGCGTTGTTCCTGCTGCCCGTCTGGGCGATTACTTCGCTGGCCGCAATGGCGGAAGCTAGTTCCAACTCCCTGCTTCGGAGGTCGTCTCCTATCGAGACCACTTCCTTCTGCCGCTCGACCAAATAGGCTTCTAAGGCGGGCCGTTCGCCAGTCACAGCTATCAGTTCGCGATCCAAAGAGGCGAGTTCCGATAAAAGTGCCTCGGCAATAGGGGTTGTCATGCCGAGGTTGGCTTCTACAAATGGCCACTGCCATTCCCCTGTGGCCTTGTTGGAGGGGAGTGCCTTGATAGAACTCAAGCGATCCCGTTGCTCCGTAACTTCGCTCTGGAAACCTTCCGCTCGGCGGGCGAACTGCTGCGCGCTTTCTATCCGGCGCTGTGTCTCTCGACGTCGTTCCCTGAGATCGACCAAGTCGTTCTCGATGGTTGACACCCTTTGACCGTCGTCTTCGGGTGTAGGCGTTGGTTGCCAGTCAAGAGCCTGTCGGAGAAGATCGACGACCGCCACCTCGTCGCCGCCAATGGATCGTAGAATGCCAACGGCCCGAGCTTCCGACAGGAGGCCGATCGCGCGCTCCTCGGAACTGTCGATTGCTTCGTTGGCTTGCTGGACGAGCTTTGCATTTAAGCGAAGCTCGCGTTGCGCAATGCGCAGTTGGGATTCCAGTGTAAACTTGTCTCTACCAGACACCCCCAGCAGGATGGGTAGCGTGTCCTTGATCGCTTGCGGCTGGTGCGGCTCGTTCTGGCGATAGAACAACTGATCCTTGTTGGTTACAATCGCCTGTTTCTGGAACAGGTAGTAGAAGGTATGTTTTACGTTTGCATCGTAGCTGTCCCGACTGTTTTCAAGCGGAACATCGGTGGTATTCTCAGGAATGCCGAGCAACCCCGTTAGCAGAGCGACGACGCCGTCATCAGTGTCGTTGACTACGAGTTCGTTGAACGCTGGTGCATTTAGCACGGCTCCGCGGCGAACCATGACGGTACTTCCGCTTTGCGCACCAAGTACAGGAGCTGGTTTCGCCACGAGCACCTGTTCGCCCTCGAAACGATAAATAACCGCGTACCAAGTTACGTGATCCCGGATCACGCCTTCGGGCACGTTGAAGGTCGATCGTCCCATGCAATATTCGATGATATCCGAAAGGGCGGATTTGCCGGTGGAGGACCTGCCAGTAATTACGTTGAGGCCATCATGAAAGATCACATCCCGACGGCGGCCATCATTACTATATATATGGATTGACTTGATCTTCATGGTCTAATGCCCAGTGTGGTATAGATAGTTCCTCTATCACCAATGCGCGCGAACTCTTTTCCCAAGAACGCCGCAACGCGTTGACAAGCTATGGACTCAGGAGTGCCGTTAATAGTCTTTCGCACACCTTTTGGCTTGGAAAGCAACCGGCCGTCCGGCTGAACAGCCAGTGCATCGACATGCATGAGCAACCCGAGTGCTTCGAAAGTGAACGGAAGGATATCGGTGCAACGACGGTCGAATCCAACTTGGAGTTCCGGATGCTCCGCAACCACCTTCAAGAAATAACCGCGGTTTCCGCGCTGCAAAGTTTCACGAGACTGGCGCTGCAAACACAATGGCAAAATCAGCAGGGACAACGAGAATGGCATGCCTTCTTTGGCTTCCTCCTCGAACCCAGATAAAGCGCGAAAGAGCACAAGGCCACAAAATGCAGGGTTGAAGAGGTTGCGAATCTCAATTGGCCGCTCGCTCCAGCTTTTCATGCGGCAATGCCCAACAATTGAGCCAAGCGCTGCATGAATCGCGGATGCCAATAAACTCGGGGAGATGGAGTCGAATTGGCGAGAATATGGAAAGCACCGCGAACCACATATGGCTCCATGACGCGCTCCCGTATTCTTAGCCTTTCCGTTTCCATCTCTGCCCAAAGATAAAGCTCTTTGCCGGCTGCAATGCATGCATCAGGTTGGCTATCATCGGTAATGGTCTCGAATGCGATCTCCCGATAATGTGCCCATTCCTCGACGAGACGGTCTTCGTATTCCTCGATCTCACCCGAGACCAGCAGGTTTTCGCGAGCCCAACTCGAGCGCTGTTCGAACGCCCGGTAGTAGTCGAGGATCGCGTTTTGGATTCGACCTGCCGGCAGATCGAGCACACGCAGTTGCTCAACGAATATTCGTGGGTCGTTTAAGGCATCGATCTTGCCGTCTGGATGGCGATTTCGGAACGTTATGGGCAGGTTATCCGCTCGATACTCGTCGGCGAGCGCCGCAAGCTTGTCGGAAACCTCCTGGACCTTGATCGGTTTCTTCCGTTCGCCAGACAGAAGCTTAATAACGGTGTCGGTCCACCAACCCTCAAGTCTCTCGAACAAAGCGACGCGGAATTCTCGGCGGACGGTGCGAAGCCGTTGATCCACCAACATCGGAATTTCATTAATTCGTGGTGCCGCTGGGAAGATCGTTATGCGTCCGTAGAAATCTCGGGTCTCTTCGGCGGTCAAACCATCGAGTTCGGATTTGACTTTTGCGATTTCACGGGACTGGCTTTGAGCCAGAATATTCGCGGCCACTTCAGCTCTAGTGCCGTCATCTGCTTGCACACCGGTAAACAGGGTAAGGAATGAGTTGGGAGAAATACTCGCAGTGCTGAACAAAAGGAAGCGGGCGTCAGACGCCTCCATACCGCTCGCCTTGTAGTATTTGATCCATATGCGCACCGACTTCCAGAAGTCGACCGATAAGTCCGAGAGCCTGTCTCCTGGGGCTTTGTGCTTAAGCGAAGCCAGCGAGACACCTGCATTGGTGGCTACAAATTCTACGTCATCATTTCTTTCGATGTATACAGCACCATCCTCCGGAAGATCGAGCACCTTCAGGAGTGCAAATCTGGCCTGATATATATAACCTAGCCCCTGCTCCGCTGCCGAAAACGCCGAACTAGAGTCGGTCATTCACCGGAAACTCAATAACAGGATATTTGAGACACGTTCCAACTCATCCCCCATCTATGTTTGCGATTTAAATATCTGGGTTATTTTAAATAAACAACCACTCGATTTGATGGGCGAGTGCGAAAATTGCTGCGCAGTTGTGATTTCTGCGGCCTTGGACACTGGCGCGAATTGTGACGAGTGAATGGCTACTTTTCTTCCACGATCCGCAAATACGCCGCCGTCACGAACAGCACGAACAAGATCCGCCTTGCCTCCTCGGGCATTAGCAGGGTCGTCAGCACCGGGAGATTTCATGCCGAGGTGACGGGTGCCGCGAGGCGACTCAGCCCGCGAATGCTTCGAATGTATCCCTGGAGGTCAGCATCGCCTGGCCCTTGAACGAGATCGAGAAATCACCGAGCTGGTACTGGCCCTGGTCATTCTTGACCAGAATGTCGCCATCAACCGTGTTGAAGCCACTCTCGATGCTTTTGAGGATCCTGTCGACGTAGCGCAGGTTGCTCTTGGCGGAGAGACTGTCTTTCTTGGCCAGCTGCGCGAGACCTTGGAGCTTCGGATCGTCGCCGATGCTTTGCAGCCGTGCTTCAACGGCCTCGGGGCCGGTGCGCGCCAACGCCGCATTCAGGGCCGGCAGTGCCTTCTGCAGGCTGAACAATGCAGAGGCTATGGATACTTCGTCGGCCGCACCCCCGGGTTCAAATTGCCCTGCAGTTCCTTCGGCAGCGGCAGGCTTGAGCATTGCAGGTGCACCTCGCGGGCGAACAGCTTTCGTTGCTTCTGCTCATGCTCCTTGATGGCTGCGACGAGCCCCATCGAGTATGGACCAAGCAAGACGCCGAAACCCCACCCCGGATGCTCCTTCTCGCGAGCTTGGTAATCCGAAGCCGCCCTGCGGGCCTGTTGGCATGCCGGCGAAGCCCATTTCTGGTCCTGCTGCGAAAGCGACGCCTCATAGTCGACCGGGGAGGTCGCGCACCCGGCCACTGCCGCAGTCAATGCGAGGCAGATTGCGTTTCTCATCCGAAGCCTCTCCTAAGCCTTGTGAAGGGCCTGCATAGACCTCTTCATCCCACAAGGCGATAGCTGCGGCCATGCGCCTTCCCACCC
>NZ_RZRK01000363.1:0-6024 GCF_003997835.1 Mesorhizobium sp. M7A.F.Ca.CA.004.12.1.1 | reverse complement strand
GTGGTGAACAACAACATCGTGCTGATCGACACCTATGACCGGCTGCGTGAAGAAGGCTGGGACAAGGTCGAGGCGGTGCTGCAGACTTGCCGCGAGCGCGCCCGCCCGGTCGTGCTGACGGCTGTGTCGGCCATTCTCGGCGTGCTGCCGATCGCCTTCGGCCTCGGGCTGGAAATCTTCCATCACGAGACGACGATCAACGCGCCGTCGACGCAATGGTGGATTTCGCTGTCCTCGGCGATCGTCTTCGGCCTGTCCTTCGCCACGGTGCTGACGCTGGTGGTGACGCCGTCGATGCTGATGGTGTTCACCCGCGCCAAGGTCAAGCCGGGCGCACGGCGCGGCTTGATCAGCCGTCTGTTCCGGCGCGGCAAGGTCGAGATTTCATCGACCGATGCGCCAGGGCGGGATGCCGGAGCCGGGCCGGATATCGCCTTTCCGAAAGCCGCCGAATAGATCATTGCCGATTTGACCGGCAAAGGCCGCCCGGAACAACCGGGCGGCCTTTTGCATTGTTCTTAGGCGAAAAGTCGAATTGCGGGGTTCTCATGCCGATCACCACCATAGTCATCATCGTCCTGGTCCTTATCCTCATCGGCGCGGTGCCGGCCTGGCCGCATTCGCGCTCCTGGGGCTATGGGCCCTCGGGTATTGTCGGCGTGGTGCTGGTGGTGCTTATGGTGCTGCTGTTGATGGGACGGCTCTGAGGCGCCCTCTCAGTCTGCGGAGATTGTTAATGTGCGGAGGAGTATCGCCCGCCATCGCGGAGGTCAGGCAGCTTTCGCAACGCCGGTCACGGTGGCAATGCCGATATCCCCGAGAGCTTCAGTGACGGCCTGATCCAGCGGCGTGTGCGGGATCGCGCCGATGATGCCTTCCAGCCTTGCCGACGCCAGTTGGTGCGGTTCGAAGCGCAGATAGGACATCGACACGATCTCACGCCACATCGCCACGAACGGGCTGCCGGCGCGCAGCACCCACCACGCCATCGAGGTCATCTTGAGCGGGCGTCCAAGCGCCTTCTCCGCGGCCGCCTTGATCTCCAGGTCGGTGACGGGATGGCCCGGGAAGTTGAGGGCTTCATAGGCGCCGAGCTTGTCCAGGTTCTGCGCCAGTCCGACGAAAGCCCTGGCCAGATCCGGCAGGTAGGCCCATTCATGCACGAGGTCGACCGGGCCGGGCGCCGTATAGACACCCTTGTTGATTTTGGCGGCGACGACCAGGTCGAACCACGAGCCGCTGCCGGTGCCGCCGAAGAAATCGCCGGCCCGCAAAATAATGGTGCGGACGCGGCGCGCTTCGGCCTCGCGGTGAAACAGGTCCTCCATGGCGACGCGGATGCGCCCCTTCTCGGTCGTCGGGCGGAACGGCGTGTCTTCCGTGATCACCTCCGGCATCGGCGACCCGTAATTGTATACGGTCCCGGGAAAGAGATGCAGTGCGTTGTTGGCACGGCAAGCGGCCATGACATTCTCGGCGATCGGCAGGCACTTGGCCCATTCGGTGTAGATCGGGTTGAGGCCGTTGAAGATGATGTCGACACCTTGCGTGACGCGGATGAGGGCCTCGCGGTCGAGCGCGTCACCGGCAACGGCTGTGGCGCCTTTGAGTTCGGCCGGCACCTTGCCGTTGCGGGTGACGGCGCGGACCTCGTAGCCCGCGTCGATGAAGGCCTTGGCGACCACGCGGCCGAGCCGGCCATTGGCACCGAGAATTGCGATACTGGTCATTGGAAGCACTCCGGGGTTGGGATTTGCGTGGTCGGTCGCAAGGCGCGATCGGGATCAGCGACAAGCGCGATCGAGATCAGCGGCTGCCGAAGAGGTCGCGGTTGCTGCCTTGCGTGACCGGCTGCCGGACGGCCGCATCCGGGTTGTGGATCGAAGCGGTGGTCGTGTTGTCGGTGCTGGTGACAGCCGGCCGGCTGGCGTCGTTCGACCCAAACTTGTCGCTGCCGGCAAAGGCGGCGCTGACGGAAATGAGGATGGCGGCGGTGGTGAGAGCGATCTTGTTCATCTGAGTTCTCCTGGTGGTGTTTGCAGTCCGTGTTGGTGTCTGCAGCCGGAATATGGTCGCTCTGAACGCGAATGGAAATTGACTACAGATGGCGTTCTGATATTCATAAATGAATGGCTGAAATCGACTGGAACCTGATCAAGAGCTTTGTCGCCGTGGCGGAATCCGGCAGCCTGTCGGCCGCCGCGCGAAAGCTTTCGGCCAGCCAGCCGACGCTTGGCCGTCACATCGGCGAGTTGGAACGGGCACTCGGCGTCACACTGTTCCGTCGAGGACGGCACGGCTACGAACTGACGGAGGCCGGCAGCACGCTGTTCGAACGCGGCAAGGCGGTCAGTGAGCAGGCAAGCGCCTTCTCACTGCTGGCGCTGGGTTCGGTCGAGGCCATCGAAGGCACGGTGCGCATCGCCGCCAGCGAGGTGGTGGCGGCCTATGTCCTGCCTGAGATGACGATGCGGCTGGGGATCGAGGAGCCCGGCATCGAGGTCGAGATCGTCGCCTCCAACCAGGTCGAGAACCTGCTGCGTCGGGATGCCGACATCGCCATCCGCATGGTCAAGCCGGCGCAGAACGAGCTGATGGCACGCAGGGTCTGCGATATCGAGCTCTGCGCCTGCGCGGCCAAATCCTATCTCGACAGGCGCGGCCGTCCGCTGAAGCCTGCCGATCTTGTCGACCACGACCTGGTCGGCTTCGACCGCGGCGACGAGATCATCAGGGGCTTTACCCAGCATGGCATCCCCGTCACCCGGAGCAGCTTCCGCTTCAGGGCCGACAACCAGATCGTTTTGTGGGAAGCGGTGCGGGCGGGAAACGGCATCGGCCTCGGTCAGGAGCCGCTGGCCGACAGGGATCCTTTGATAGAGAAGGTTCTGCCAGATCTGCCGCTGCCAGTTCTGCCGGTGTGGCTAGCGATGCATCGCGACGTGCGTACCAGCGTGCGCATCCGCCGGGTGGTGGATTTTCTCCACGAGGAGCTGAAACGCTATTCGGCGGGTGCTGGCGCGAATTCGGCGCGGTGAGCGAGCCCGGCCATCAGCAACACGATGATCAGCAGTCCCGACATGGTGATGAAGATCGGGCCAAAGCTGGAGTGCTCGGCAACGAAGCCGATCGCCGACGGCGCCACCAGTATGCCACAGTATCCGATAGTGGTGACCACGCTCATGCCGGTGCCAGAAGACATGCCTTCCTGGTTGCCGCCGGCCGAAAAGATGATCGGCACCATATTGGCGATGCCGAAGCCGCAAAAGGCAAAGGCTGCAATGGCGAGCCAGGGCGAGGGCGCCAGGCCAGCCACCAGCATGCCGACCGCGGCTACGAGGGCCGACACGCGAAGCGTCGTCACCGCGCCGAAGCGATTGCGTATGCCGTCGCCGAAGAACCGCGTAACCGCCATGACGCCCGAAAATCCGGCGTAGGCGAGGCCGGCAACGGCAAGATCGGCGCCGAGCTCCTGGCGCAGATACAGGGCTGCCCAGTCGAGCACCGCGCCTTCGGAGATCATCGCCAGCAGCGCCATCAGTCCGATCAGATAAACCAGCGGGTTTGCCGGCAGTGCGAATTTGTGGTGCTCTGCCGCCTGCGGTCTGTCTTCGGTGAGGAGATGGCGAACGGCCACCGCGATCACCCCGGAGGCAAACACCGTTACCGCCGCCGCGTGGGCGAGGTGGCCGTAGTGCTGGATGGCAAAGCCGCCGAGGCCGCCGCCGGCGAAGCCGCCGAGACTCCAGAAGCCGTGCGAGGACGACATGACGGCGCGGGAGAGCCGCCGTTCGACCACCACGGCATTGGCATTCATGGCAACGTCCATGCCACCGATCGAGCCGCCGAAGATGATCATGGCCGCGGCCGCCAGCGGTACGTTGGGCGCCAGCGCCACGACCATCAGACCGAGGCTGCCGCACAGGGCGAACCAGCGCAGTACGGTGCGCGAGCCATGTCTGGAGATCAAATGGCCGCACCAGGTCATCGCGACGACGGCACCGACGCCGAATAAGAGAATCAGCAGGCCGAGCGTGAACTTCGAAATCTCCAGCCGGGTCAGGAACACCGGGATCTGCGGCGCCCAGCTGCCCGTCAGGAAGCCGTTGGCGAGAAAAATGGCCGCGAGCGCCCATCGTCCGCGAATGGCAGTCAGCTTGGCAATTGACGCGTTCATGAGGCGAATCCCGCTGAAAATGGCTTCGCGCGGCAAATTAGATCGATTCAATTTTCAGTCAAGGCTCTTTCGGGAAGCATTTTGGGCCAAACATAGCCTTAAGCGATCGCTGGGGCGACGGCGTCAATGGTCCTGGGGGCGCCTTGCCTCGAATTCGGCCTTCTTGGCGTCGGAGGCCTCGGTCTGGTTCAGCGCCTGCCATTCCCCATAAGGCATGCCGTAGACGATCTCGCGTGACTGATCCTTGGTGAGATCGACGCCCTCGGCATTGGCTGCCTCGCGATACCAGTTCGACAGGCAGTTGCGGCAGAAGCCGGCAAGATTCATCAGGTCGATGTTCTGCACATCGTTGCGCTCGCGCAGATGCTCGACCAGCCGGCGGAAGGCGGCCGCTTCGAAATCGCGTTGCTGCTCGTCGCTGAGTTCGGTCATCGAAACCTCCGTCATAGCGGCCCGGTGCGCGAGCCGAACATCTTCACCACATGTATATCGGGACGGCGGTCGATCGCGTCAACGATCGGCGCCAACCGTTCGGCCCAGGCGAGCGCGCCCTTCTGGTCCGATATCAGATCCTGTCGGATCTCGATCAGCGCATGGGCGAAGCCGTTGACGATGGCATGCTTGTACATGGTGTCGCCGCGCAGCGCGCCGTCATAGGGTTCGTTGTCGCCGACGACGAGGTTCCTGTCCTGCGCCAGCATGTCTATCAACGGCCGCGCCACGCGGTCGTCGAGGTCCCACAGGATGCCGACGTGCCAAGGACGCTGGATTCCTTGCATGGCCGGGGTGAAGGAATGCACCGAAAAGATGAAGGGCGTCTGGGCGGAAGCCTGTGCGACCGATGCGATCATGGCGCCGACGGCGTCGTGATAGGGCCGGTAGAACCCGTCGAGCCGCCTCTCGCGCTCATCGGCAGTAATGGGGTAATTCCCAGGTACGACAGTGCCGTCATAAAGCTGGCGAATGAGCGTCGGATCGTCTTCGCCGCGATTGGGATCGATCAGCAGTCGCGAAAAATTGGCGAGCACCGCCGGCACGCCGAGCAGGGCAGCCAGTTCGCGCGTCACCGCCTCGACGCCGATGTCATAGGCGATGTGCCGGTCGAACTCGGCCGAGGGCAGGCCGAGGCTGCCGTAGTCGTCGGGCAGGTCGCGACGGGCATGATCGCCCAACAGCACGATGCCTCGCTTGCGGTCGCCCTCGATGATGTCGAAAGGCGCGAAAACTGTGGATCGGGTCATTGGCGGGAAATGGTCTGTTCGCGGGCTTCCGGGGAGGGTGCTATCGTCATTCCACGAAGACGACGCTTGCGCAATGCCGTTGTTTGGCCAAGGTTTCCCGGGAAATCTGGCACACGTCGGCGAATTGTGCGCCGGAGCCTTTCTAAATCGATTGGAATTGGACAAAACGGTGCGTTGACATGCGCCCGGACTTTTCCGAAAAGGGGCGCAGAGAGATGCTGATGTGGTTTTTGAGGGGTTTTCGGATGAGTTCCGCCGGCGGGCAGCGCATGCGCTCTGCCTTTGCCATGCCGCTCCTCACTCTTGCCATGGGCCTGTCGGCCATGGTCGTGGCTTCGCCGGCGCGTGCCGATTTCCGCGTCTGCAACGCCACGCAGAACCTGGTCGGCGTCGGCATCGGCTATCGCGCCAAGGCCGGCTGGATCACCGAAGGCTGGTGGCACATCGAGGGATCGAGCTGCAAGACGCTGATCGAAGGGCCGCTGTCATCAAGGTTTTACTATCTTTATGCAGAAGACGCCGAACGCGGCGGACGCTGGGACGGCCCGATCAACATGTGCGTGGCTGAAAAAGAGTTCAAGATCGCAGGCGTGACCGACTGCGTTG
>NZ_RZRK01000362.1:0-6026 GCF_003997835.1 Mesorhizobium sp. M7A.F.Ca.CA.004.12.1.1 | reverse complement strand
GCTGAAGATCTCGCGGCTGCGCATCCAGAATTCCGGCTCGGTGCCGGCGCGGCTGCGTGTCTATGCCTATGCCGAATGGGTGCTCGGCGGGCACCGGTCGCGCACTGCGGCAACCATCGTCCCGTCGCGGGATGCCGCCAGCGGGGCGCTGCTGGCACAAAACCCCTACGGGCTGGATTTCGGCGAGCGCGTTGCATTCCTCGCGGCTGACGGCGGCGTTCATTCGGTGACGACAGACCGGACGGAGTTCCTGGGCCGGCATGGCTCCAGCGAGCTGCCGCAGGCGGTGCTGAGTGGTGCAGCGCTGTCTGGCCGTGTCGAGGCCGGCGACGATCCATGCGCGGCGATTGCCCGCGACGTCGAGATCCCGGCTGGCGGCGACGTGACGCTGCTCTGGCTGCTCGGTGACGCCGAGTCCGCCGAGGAGGCGAGCGCGCTGGTGCAGGAGCATAAGGTCAAGGACTTCGACCAGCGGTTGGCCGACAATGAGCGCGAATGGCGCGGCTTCCTCGACACCATCCAGGTCGAGACGCCTGACAAGGCGCTCGACGCCATGGTCAATCACTGGCTGCCCTATCAGAGCCTGGCCTGCCGCATCCGTGCCCGCTCCGCCTTCTATCAGGCCAGCGGTGCCTTCGGCTTCCGCGACCAGTTGCAGGATACGCTGGCGCTGCTGGCGCATGACCCGCAACTGGCGCGCGACCAGATCCTCAATGCGGCACGGCGGCAGTTCCCCGAAGGCGACGTGCAGCACTGGTGGCTGCCGCGCACGGGTGCTGGCGTACGCACGCTGATCTCCGATGACGTGGTCTGGCTTGCCCACGCCACGGCGCGCTATTTGCTGGTCACCGGCGATGCCACCATCCTCAAGGAGCAATTGGCGTTCATCGATGGACAGCCGCTGGGCGAGGGCGAACACGATGCCTTCTTCACCCCGGAAATCTCGCAGAAGACGGCGTCGCTCTACGACCATTGCGCGCGTGCGCTCGATCTCGCCATCAAGCGCAGCAGCCCCGCGGGCCTGCCGCTGATCCTCGGCGGCGACTGGAACGACGGCATGAACCGCGTTGGCGAGCACGGCAAGGGCGAGAGCGTCTGGCTCGGCTGGTTCCTGCTGAAGACGCTGGGCGATTTCGCCCCCGTCGCCAAGGCCGAGGGCGATGCCAAGCGAGCACAGGCCTGGGCAAAGCATGCCGATGTGCTGAAGCGGGCGCTTGAGAGCACCGCATGGGACGGCGAATGGTACCGGCGCGGCAGTTTCGACGACGGCACCCCTTTGGGGTCTCGCAACTCGCAGGAGTGCAAGATCGACTCGATCGCCCAGTCCTGGAGCGTGCTTTCGGGAGAGGGCGATCCGGCACGGTCGACCACCGCGATGGAGCAAGCAACGAAGCTGCTTGTGGACGACAAGCTGAAGATCGTCAAACTGTTCACGCCGCCCTTCTCGAAGACGGAGAAGGACCCGGGTTACATCAAGAGCTATCCGCCCGGCGTGCGCGAGAATGGCGGCCAGTACACCCATGCCGCCACATGGTTCGTCATCGCGCTCGCCGAGATGGGGCAGGTCGACGAGGCCTATCGCTGTTTCTCGATGCTGAACCCCGTCAACCATGCGACCGACGAGGCCACGGCCGAGCACTATCGTGTCGAGCCCTATGTCGTGGCGGCCGATATCTATGCCGGGGACGACACTGCCGGCAACGGCAAGGGCGGCCGTGGCGGCTGGACCTGGTACACCGGCTCTGCCGGCTGGCTCTACAGGGCTGCTGTCGAAGGCATCCTGGGCATCGAGCGGCGCGGCAAGCGTGTCCAGTTCAAGCCGAAGCTGCCGAGCCACTGGGACGGCTACTCGGCAAATCTCAAAATGCTGGGGGCGGAACTCAAGGTTCGCGTCATCCGCGACAATAAGGCCAAGGCCGTGTCGCTGGAGGTGAATGGGACAAAGGCCAAGGGTTCGGCAGTCGAACTGAAGGACGGCGAAGTTGCCGAGGTGGTCATCCGGATCCCGGCTTGATGCATGTGCTCAAAAACTATGCGCTCGGGCCTGGGATCCGGGGCGCGACTTTTGCCGCCGCGGCGGGATGAGAGGCACCGTCCCGCCTGGCGTTGCCGCCTGCCGATTGAAGGACATGCCACCGAGGAGTGCATGAAATCAAAGGCTTGAGGCGTCCGATAGGGGGCGCCACGAGCAGTGAGAGTTGGCCCTTCCTTCGCATGGAGGGGCATCATGCAGCTTTGTTTCGTTCTATACTTCACTGAAGGCGATTTCGGCCTTAGTCATCCGTCCGACATTGTTGCTGACTAAAATTGTGGCAGCACGTGCCAACTGCCATGATTTCGCCGCATGCCTGACATTTTACCTGTCTTCTCAAACCGTTAGGTGATCACGGCAGATTTCGGAACGTCGCCATCTTTTGTTCGCTCTAAGGGAACTGAAGGGGTACACGGCCATTGTTTTGCGACGTATCAACCGGTACGAATAAAATGATGCAGTGCACAATAAACAGCGTGGCGGAGTAACTGGGGTGACCCTTCTGCAAATCTACTGGCGAGCTCTCGGTTATCTGGCCGCGGACAGGAAACGCGTTGCGTTGATCTGTTCGGCCAACGTGGCTCTCGCCATCGTAGCGCTTCTCGAGCCGATTATGTTCGGTCGCGTCATCGGCGCCATCTCCGAGCGTGGCTCTGTCTTCACCACGCTGGTCATGTGGGCCGGTCTCGGCGCCTTCAACATCGTTGCTTTCGTCATGGTGGCGCGCGGCGCTGACCGTTTTGCCCATGCCCGGCGCAGCGAAGTGCTTTGCGAGTCCTTCGAGCGCGTGATCACCATGCCGCTCGCCTGGCACCATCAGCACGGCACCTCCAATGCGCTGCATACGATGCTGCGCGCCGTCGAAACCCTGTTCAGCCTTTGGCTCGAATTCATGCGCCAGCATCTGTCCACGGCTGTCGCCCTCGTACTGCTGGTTCCGACCGCGATCAGCATGGACCTGCGCATGTCGCTGGTGCTGCTTGGCCTCGGGCTGCTCTATGTCGGCATCGGCCGGATGGTCATGCGCCGCACCAAGGCGGGCCAGGCCGCGGTCGAGCGCCACTACCACAAGGTGTTCGCGCATGTGACCGACTCGGTCAGCAACGTTGCGGTGCTGCAGAGCTACAATCGCCTCGGCCACGAGGCCGATACGCTGCGCCGCTACGTTAAGAACCTGCTCGACGCGCAGAACCCTGTTCTCGACTGGTGGGCGCTGGCCAATGCCTTGCACCGTCTGTCATCGGCAATCTCGATGCTGATCGTGTTGTCGATCGGCTCCTATCTCGTCACTCGTGGTCAGTTGGGTGTCGGCGACGTCATTGCCTTCACCGGTTTTGCCACGATGCTGATCGCTCGCCTCGACCAGATGTCGGCTTTCGCAAACCAGATTTCCGAGGCCCGTGCCAAGCTCGAGGATTTCTACCATCTCGAGGACTCCGCGGCTGATGCCGCCGAGCCGGACGGCCTGCGCGATCTTGCCAACGTCACCGGCCATGTCCGCTTCGAGAATGTCGGCTTCGAATTCGCCAATTCCGGCCAAGGCATCGACGACGTGTCCTTCGAGGTGCAGGCCGGCCAGACCGTCGCCATCGTGGGCCCGACGGGCGCCGGCAAGACCACGCTCATCAACCTGCTGCAGCGTGTCTTCTCGCCGTCCCATGGCCGTATCCTGATCGACGGCATCGACACCCGCACCGTGACCCGCAAGTCGGTGCGCCATTCGATTGCCACCGTGTTCCAGGATGCTGGGCTGCTCAACCGCTCGATCGAGGACAACATCCGTGTTGGCCGCGCCGATGCAAGCAATGACGAGATCCATGCCGCCGCCAATGCGGCTGCCGCACAGGACTTCATCCTGTCGAAGAGCAATGGTTACGACACGGTGGTTGGCGAACGTGGCGGGCAGCTCTCGGGCGGCGAACGTCAGCGCATCGCCATTGCCCGCGCCGTGCTGAAGGACGCACCGATCCTGGTGCTCGACGAGGCGACCAGCGCGCTCGACGTCGAGACCGAGGACCGCGTCAAGGAAGCGATCGACGAGCTGCGCCGCGACCGCACGACCTTCATCATCGCCCACCGCCTGACCACCGTTCGCGACGCCGATCTGGTCGTGTTCATGGACAAGGGCAGGGTGGTCGAGATGGGCGGCTTCACCGAGCTGTCGCTGCGCAATGGCCGCTTCGCCAGCCTGCTGCGCGCCGGCGGCCTGCTCAACGACGAGGAGGTTCGCCGCCTCAGCCGCACCGTGCAGCAACAGCAGGAAGCGGCTGCCTGAGCCTCTTTCTTTTACCTCCCCCTTGTGGGGAGGTCGGACCGTAGGTCCGGGTGAGAGTACAGGCACGGCCGCCCCAATTGCGTCTGCGACACCACCGCTCGATTGCCCCAAACGCGTTGGCGGTTTATGTAGAACCGCATGAGCGACACGACTTCACGCCTGACCGGCTGGATGGATCTCGCCAACCCGACGCGCTTCGTCGGGCTGGCGGACAAGGTCGTGCCATGGCTGGCCACGATCGCCACACTGATCCTCGCCGTGGGGCTCTATATGAGCTTCGCCGCGCCTGAGGATTTCCAGCAGGGCATCACCGTCCGCATCATGTATATCCACGTGCCTTTCGCCTGGCTCGCCATGATGTGCTACACGCTGATGGCGGTCTCGGCGCTCGGCACGCTCGTCTGGCGGCATCCGTTGGCCGATGTCGCGCTGAAATCCGCAGCGCCCATCGGCGCCGTCTTCACCGCGCTGGCGCTGATCACCGGTTCGATCTGGGGCAAGCCGATGTGGGGCACCTGGTGGGTCTGGGATGCTCGGCTGACTTCGGTGTTCGTGCTGCTCCTGATGTATCTCGGCATCATCGCGCTGACCCGCGCGCTCGACGATGCCAGCCGCGCCGCCTGGGCCGCGGCCATCATCACGCTGGTAGGCTTCATCAACATCCCGATCATCAAGTTCTCGGTCGACTGGTGGAACACGCTGCATCAGCCGGCCTCGGTGTTCCGCATGGGCGGCTCCACCATCGACCCCAGCCTGCTATGGCCGCTGCTGGTGATGGCGCTCGGCTTCACCGTGCTGTTCTTCGCGCTGCACCTGATGGCGATGCGCACCGAAATCCGCCGCCGCCGGGTGATTGCCATGAGACGGGTCGCGGCTAGGCAGGCAGAGAGACGCGATTAGGTTTCCCCCTCTCGCCGCTCGAATTGCGACCAGCAGCAACCTTACTCCTGCTTTCGCCTGAACAATGCTGCTGTGTTGCTGTATAGCAACGAGGTGTCCCAAAAGGTCGCCTCGACTTCGTCCGTCCGTTGACATCTTCCCCTGAGCCGAGCTGAGTGCCATTCAGTGTTATTGAGCGGGGAATCGACGATGAAACTGCGTTTGCTGGCTGGGGTATCGATACTCGCATTGGGGCTTGGCTGGAGTTCGGCGCACGCCGCCGATGCTGTCGTCGACGCCCCGAGGGCCGAGGATCTCTGGTATGTCACACTGTTTGGTGGCGCCAGTTTCCCCAATGATGTGAAGACGGACTACGATGGTTCTCGGTATTCAGTCGATCTTAATACTGGCTTCGTGATCGGCGGTGCTGTCGGTCGGCGCATCAACGATGTGTTTCGTGTCGAAGGCGAATTGTCCTACGCGCGCTACAAAGCAAGTTCTTTTAGCGGCAGTTACGACGGTGTTGTCTTCAACTCAGGCGATGCGGCCGGCAATTTGTCAGCGACCTATCTGCTCGCCAATGTCTGGGCCGACGTTGCGCATTTTGGCGATGCCAAGCTCTATGTCGGCGGCGGTATCGGCGCAGCTTATGTTACCGCCGATACCCATTTTGACGGTGACGACTTTGGATATGGGCCTGGCGGCTGGGGTTTCGCCGGCCAGTTGGGAACCGGTGTCACCTATGCGGTGACGCAGAATGTCGACCTCGATTTCGGCTATCGCTTCAAGGCCGTCTCCAACGTCGATCTGGACGACAATGACGGCAGCAATACCTACAAG